>JAJDWI010000064.1 GCA_022825665.1 Candidatus Poribacteria bacterium | reverse complement strand
ATTTAGTGATTCTTGTCTGTCTGAACCAGGATTTCCAGGATTTGTAGATTTCCAGGATTAGGAGTTGGTGAGTATATATTCCGTTGTATGGATGAAGGGATACCTTTTGCCAAGGAACATTGGCATACAAATCTCTTATCCTGCAAATTCTATAATCCTGTCCATCCTAGTTCAGACAACGTGTCATAGGTCGCTACGTTCGCTTCGACCTATGGACTGTATGTGAGGATGCGGGCGAGGAAACCTCGCCCCTACGAGAATGTAAGAGGCGCAATGAATTGCGCGACTACGAACGCATCACATCCTTAATCTGTGATTCAGGCAAACATGTTAGAGGTTGCTTTGCTCGCTCTGACCTACGATACAGTATGTTAATGTGTTTGTATCTATCTTATTCTCCTTTTTCGTTGTTTTGAGGAGGATTTGTTTTGTTTTCGGTTGCGATTGTTTTCAAAATGGTGTGCGCGAGTCTGATATTTGCTGTTGCGTATTTTGGGTCACGAGATTGGAATACATGTTCCTTGACGAATCCATAGAGTGTTTCAAGTTCTTGTACGACGGTATTGTCGTTTTGTTGCGCTTGATTTCTATAGTTTATCAAATATTCATTTCGGGTTTGGTTGAATAATTCGCGGTATTTTTGTGGAAATTCGCGATGTGTGATGTTGAACCTTCGAAGTTGATTGGATAATTTCGCTTTTATATCCTTATAATGTTGTTCAACTTTTACGCTGTGTTCCTCAAGTAGTTTGTTTATTTCAGCGTTGTGTTGAGTCTCAATTTTCTGTGCATATTGTTTCTTGATCAGTTCAATAATTTGGGGTTTATCCTCCTCAAATTTCTCAATTGCATTATCACCGTAGGTATGTCTGTATTTCATTAGGTAATAATCTATTTCACTATTTATATATTTATTTCTGTCAATCTCGTCTTCTATATTTGTATTCTCCTTGATACCAGATGTAGTCTCTGGAAATGTTGGCGGTTTTGGTAGGTCATCAGCGAATTTTTCCATAAAAGCATTAGTGACTTCCTTTCGGGTCATGAATTGTGCGAAAGATTTGACAGCAAATTCTTTGTGTTTTTCTTGTAATTCCATAATAATTTCCTTTCTTTAAACCGTACCAGTTTTCGTTTTTTGGTACGGTTTTGGTACGGTGGTGTCATCCCAGTCTATATATGGGTTTATAGCTATTTTCATACGGAATAAAACGTTTTTTATTTTGCCCTTTTTGGTACGGTTTTGAATTTTTAAATATGACTGTTTTCTTATTCCTGTACCGTATGTGGCAATTGATGTAACAGTTCGATTTGTTTGTATATGTTTTTGCGTAATATATTGAATGAAATGTATTAAGTTTTTCATAATATTAGGTAAAAACGGTAATTCTCATATATGTAAACGTGTATGTGAAATATATTATAACATAAGTAATTGTCTGTTGTCAAATTTATTTTTACTAATTTTGAATTATTTATTTTTATTTTGATTTTACTCTACACTTGCACTTTTGTTTGAACCAGGATTTTCAGGATTACAAGATGGACAGGATTAGGAGTTGGTGAGTATATATTCCGTTGTAAAGGATGAAGGGCTACCTTTTACAAAGGAACATTGAAAGACAATCTTTTCCCTGAAATTCCTGGTTCAGACCTACGGGATGTATGTGAGGATGCGGGTGAGGAAACCTTGCCCCTACGGAATGTCTGAGGCGCAATGAATTGCGCGCCTACCACTTGTGCGTAAGTAGTGTTTGATTTTCCTTGACACACTTTTTTGGGATTGCTAATATACCTTGAGTTTGGTATATGCATTTTTCGTATTTCGTATATATCTTTTACCCTGTGAGAATGTGGGCGAGGAGACCTCGCCCCTATGAAATGTAAGAGGCGCAATAAATTGCGCGACTACGAACGCGTTTTCTCCTTAAATTGATGCTTATGGCAGCATGCGCGTTTGGCATTCTGCATTGGTTAGGAAACTGCATCTACCAAGTTCTACGTAATATTACTAACTACCTCCTCCGATATATACTGGAGAATCAAAAATGAATGAAGAACAAAAATACCTATTTGATCTGACGGGTTATATCATTGTTGAAAATGCACTTACCAATGAAGAGGTGGAACAGTGTAATGCGGCAATTGATCACCACATAGAACATCTGAGAGAACGTGAGAATTCTTTGGCAGGTGGTTCAGAAGCACTTTCTGGAACTGCACATCGGATGGATATGGGTGGGATGTTGGCATGGGAAAGACCTTGGTGTGAGCCTTTTCGTGCATTGCTGATTCATCCGAATGTAAAGCCGCATTTAGAGGAAATATTAGGTAAACAGTATAGACTTGATCACGGTCCAGGCTTAATCGCTATGGAAAACGGGACAGAAGGTGGCACATTGCACGGTGGTGGGATTGAACGACCCAATTTCTCAGAGGCATATTTCTTCAAATATGGACGTATTTATACTGGACTTACAGTTGTGGAATATATGCTGGCAGATGAAGGTCCAGGGGATGGCGGTCTTGCACTAATTCCGGGTAGCCACAAGGCAAACCTGCCATGTCCAAGCAATATGAAACGTTACGAAAAATACCAAAATTTGGTGCATGAAGTTAATGCAAAAGCAGGGGATGCTGTAATCTTCACTGAAACACTAACGCACGGCACGCTTCCATGGAAAGCTGACCACCAAAGACGTGCACTTCTCTATAAATTCAGTCCTGGTTTTCAAGCATATAGTGCTGGAGCACATCGCATTGAATATCCCGAATATATTGATGATATGTCTCCTGAACAGCGTGAGGTGATGGAAGCACCACACATTAGACATTAGGGTTATTTAGTTTTCGGTTTTTCTGATATATTTTTCACAATTCAATGCCACAGGACTGTATGTTAGAATGCGGGCGAGGCGACCTCGCCCCTACGGAATGTAAGAGGTGCAACGAATTGCGCGACTACAAACGCATCTCCTGCTTAAATGGACGCTTATGGGTAGAGCGAAGTCTACCCGACCTACGATATAAGTGGTTAGTAACATGCATCTGCTTAGAAATTTTAAAACTAAATAGCCCTGATTAGACATTAGGATGATTGATATGAAAAACTTACGTGTTGGAATAATAGGATGTGGAAGTCGCGGGCGCGGTCACATGCAAATCCTCTCAGAATTTGAGGACGTTGACCTTGTGGCAGTCTGCGATCCAGTAGAAAATGCACGTAACAACGCTGGTGATGCATTTTACATCTCAAAACGTTATGATAGCATTGAAGCGTTGCTGGATAGTGAAGAACTTGATGCGATTTTCGTTGCTACACCTGCACATTTAAACGGAGAAGCAGCCCTACCATGTTTAGAACGCGGGATTAACACTTTGCTTGAAAAACCTCCTGGAATGCGTGTTGAAGAAACAATTAATTTGCGTGATACTGCTAAGGAAACTGGTGCGAAAGGAATGGTAGGGTGGAACCGTCGTTTCCATCCAATTATTACACAAGCCAAACAGATGGTAAAGGACCGTGGACAAGTTACCCAACTTGTCGGTGAGTTTCATAAGAGCATCACTCGGTTAGGACAATACGGTAGATTTCCTAAAATTCTTATGGATAATATGTTTTTGGAAACCCCAATACACGCTTTAGATACACTGCGTTCGATTGCAGAGTCTGATGTGCAGGAAGTTCATAGTGTTGTCAAACGAACTATTTCTGAGTATAAGGATGTTCATGCTGCCTTGATACTTTTTGAAAGCGGATGTGTTGCTCAACTTATTGCCAACTATACCACAGATGCACGCCTTGAACGATACGAGATCCACGGTAGAGACATTTCAGCGTATCTTGAGGGAGTGTCACAAGGAACTGTTTACTGTGACGGAACACAGCACAAACTCATTGAACCGGGTAGTGGAGGTACCGTAGAGCAAAACCGATATTTTCTGGATTGTATAAAATCTGATACACCTGTTTCTCTACCTGCGGCAAGTCTTGATGAGGCAGTAAAAACGATGGAGCTTGCTGGTAGAATATTGGAAAGTGTTGATAAGTAGTATACAACCCTATAAGCAAAATCATAAAGTTTTATAGATACTTTTGTGTTGTTTATGCATTCAATAGGAAACAACGATGTCTATATTAGAGGAACGACTTGAAGCCTACAAGACTGATGGTTTCACAATTTTTGAGAAAGTGTTTGATGAAACACAGATGCAGCTATGGAAAGAAAAACATCAGGAACTCTCTGCTGAACACAATGGGCAAACATGGTTTGGTAATACATTGGAATTAGCACCAGAATTGATGTGGTCGGCTGTCTCAAATTCGACTATCCTTGAATTTATAGAAAAGGTGATGGGTCCTTTTGTCCAGTTAGACAACCTTACGCTTGCAGCTTTTCCGTCTATTGAACAGGAAAAAGCAGAGGGTAGAGTATCAGGATGGCATCGCGATCGTTGGGCGCATGTTCCGTTTACTGATGCATACCACCGTCCTAATGCAGTCAATGCAATATCATATCTTCAAGACCTTACAGATGAATTTGGTCCTCTGCGTGTAATTGTTGGTTCGCATCGATCACCGTTGATGATTGAAGACGTTAACCGCGGAATACCACATCCTGACGAAACTATTATTCACATGAAGGCTGGTGATGTTGTGATTACACATAACGGTCTCGTTCATTCTGGTACACCGAATACATCTGGTCAGTTGCGATACTTTTTTAGTATCTACTATAACCTAACGTGGCTAAAACATACTGATCATCATACAGGACCACACACCCAAAAACTGCTTGCAGACGCTAAAGCAGCAAACAATCACCAACTGATGAGACTTCTCGGTGTAGATGAGCAGCTGCAACCACGTTGTAACTCAGGTTTTCTTCAATCTGATGAGGAACGGTGGGAACAGTGGGCAGAGGCTGACCGTGCTGCAATAAAGGAGTAATAGACAATGGCTGAAGGACCGGTAGTTCCTCCACATTTGAATGTAGAACTTGATCACGAATTACAAGCGGAAGTGAACTTTTTCTTAAAATGGGGATACCTGATTGTCAATGATGCGGCAACTCCTGAACAAATTGAGTCGTTGCGTGCGGCACTTGATGAAAGCTATGAACGTCATGAGAAAAGCCAATTCATCGGTGAGTTGCTTGAAGAGGATGATAGGTTTGCATTTCTGCTTGACAATCCGCCAGTGATGAAACGGATGGAAGCGATATTAGGAACTTGTGTCCAATTACACAGTGCAACAGCACGAATTACTGAACCAGGTACTCCCGATCAAAACTGGCATCGAGATGGTCCTTGGCCTGTTGATCAATTTGGTACACCTTATGGCAGTTTGCCTGCTCAAATCAACTGTGGATACTATCTTGACGAAATAACAGATGAAACTGGACCAACAGTAGTTCAACCCGGTAGCCACAGAGCCCCGTTTCGTCCGCCACCCTCTCCGGTTCAACTCCCAGATGAAAAACGCGTTTTAGTTTCCCCAGGACAAGCGGTTATGTTTGATGGTTGGACGTGGCATCGTGGTGCTGCAAACACCTCTTCAGAACGTCGTCGCGTCTGTCTTATGTGCTATCAGAATGCTTGGATGAAATCTCGCGAACCTTTTGATGGACCACGCGTCACACGACTACGTGAAGAAGGAACACCTCAACAAAAGTTGTTGCTTGGTGCAATTCCAAAATGGTAATTTTCAGGTACAACATAGTGCCACTACATAAGGAGTTAATATGAATGTAGCATATATTGTAATAGATACTTTACGTTATGACTATATCGGTGCAAATGGAAATGATTGGATAGAAACACCTAACATTGACAGATTTGCATCAAAAGCTTGGGCATTTGACCGTGCATTTTGTGCAAGTTTCCCAACAATACCGTATCGGACAGATGTTATTACGGGGCAATATGGTGCGCCTTTCCATGCTTGGAAACCGCTCAGACATGAGAGACAGACTTTACCACGAACACTTGCACAACAAGGGTATGCTACGCAGCTTCTTCACGACACTCCACATCTTGTTAACGGTGGACATAACTTTGACTGGCCTTTTCATGCATGGACATTTATTCGTGGTGCAGAAGTAGATCGGGACTGGATTATGGATGATGTCCCAATACCTGAGAACTGGGTGAAAGAATCGCTCTTTGATTGTCTTGATGATAGTGCATTTAAATCAAATATGCTGCGGAGTTATGCACGTGCCAACAGAAATCGTAAAAGTCTTGGAGACTGGAACTGTGCGAAACTCTTCAACACCGCAGCGCAATTCTTAAAAGATAACGCAAAAAGGGAGAATTTCTTCCTTTGGGTTGACTGCTTTGATCCGCACGAACCGTGGGATGCACCTCCGGAATTTATGAAAAAATATGATAAACGTCCCGGTTATGACGGTAATATTGACCCCCGTAGCCTTGGTGGTAGAAACAAAAATGTTCTGTCTGATGTGGCGAAGCAACATATAAAAGATCAATATGCTGCTAAGTTAACATGGATGGATCACTGCTTCGGTGAGTTTGTGGATGCGCTTGAATCAACTGGACTTGATAAGAATACTGCTGTGATTCTCACAGGCGACCACGGCACGAATGTTGGTGAACGTGGTTCGTTTGGTAAAGGGCAACCTGTTCGTGAACAAGAGGGACATGTTCCGCTCTTTGTCCGTCTTCCTGAGGGGGACACAGGACGTAGTAACGTTATTGTCCAACCCCAAGATTTCTTCCCGACAATATTGAATATACTTGGTATAGATCGTCCTGATGGTCTCGAGGGTCATGACTTTTTAACACCTGCACGCGAAGGTGGGTCAGGTGAACGAGAGATTGCACTTTCAGGTGGTAGTATCCAGAATTGGACGCAAGCAGGAAAAAGAAATAAAGGTATCCTCTTTACTGCCTTTGACCAAGATTGGAATATAGAAGTTTCTGCCAAACCTGAAAACTCCAGACTGATTAAACTCGGTTCAATAGATTATGTCCAAGATCAACATCAAGATGTCGTTGCTAAACTACACGCTGCCGCTGTTGATGAGATTGGACAGCGGGGTATTGATCCTGCTTTAATGAAGTGGTTACGAAGTGGAGGAGAGGCAGATTTTCCAACCGGTTGTTCTTTCTTTGATGGGTATCCTGGACCTGAAGGGTATTCAGCGTATTTTGGAAGACTCTATCCGGGTGAATAGATTCCATTTTGTATTGTACTGTTAATTGTCTGAACCAGGATGGACAGGATTATAGGATTTTCAGGATTTGTTACTACACAGATAAATGTTTTACTTCAGAATTGACATCATCGTTTATCAAGTAATAACTATGTCTATGATGAATTAGTACTATAATAGGAAACAATCCTGTAAATCCTGGTTCTGACAATTCATACCAATTCTAATAAACAAAATAACATTTTGAGACTTTAATAAATCCAAATGTCCGAGGCGCAATGAATTGCGCGACTACAAACGCGTTTTTGTTAATGAGAAGTTATTATTTAGAAATGGTATCATATTAACTTCTCACACATAAACATCCAAGAATATTTGCATATCACTTGCTACTGTTGTATACTGTTGATTAACAACAATCTATAAATTACCTTTTGAGAAAAAGATGAGAATACTTGAGAATCTAATTACAGCATTTTCTGCACTCCGTGCAAGCAAACTCCGTACAATACTGACATTGTTAGGCATTACCATAGGCATTGCAGGTGTAATTGCTATGATGTCATTAGGTGCTGGTGCAGAAAAACTTGTGATGTCAGAATTTGAAAAGATTGGTGGACCGAGTATGTTTGGTGTCTACCGTCCTGGAAAGATACGACGTAATCATCGGTGGCAACGCAACAATAGTCCACACTATCTCAACATGGCTGACCTACGTGACGTTTTAGAGCAGTGTCCATCCGTTGAAGTTGCAACAGTGGAAGGGAGTTATTATATCAACTTTGAAGTTGAGGGCAAACACAAACCAACTTACATGCGTGCAACTACAGTTGAATATCAAGCAGTCCGTCAATGGCATACTCAAACAGGCAGATTCCTTATGGATACTGATATGGATCTATGGAATAAGATATGTGTTATAGGTTCAACGGTATGGAAAGAACAGTTCAAGGGAATGGATCCTGTCGGGAAAGAAGTTGCAATCAATAACAAACGTTTTACAGTTGTTGGGATAATGGATAGCCGTGGTCCTGGCTTAGAGGCTGGGAAAAGCGATGACAACATGATCTTTATTCCTATTACGACTGCACAGACAAGGTTTTGGGGACACGACAACGTCGGACATATTATGGTTCGTGCCAAAAGTCCGCTTGTTGTAGACCAAGCGGTGAAAGAGGTGCAAACCGTTATCAGACGCAACCATGGGGGAGATGATACCTTTTTCAGAACATGGCAAGCGAAGAAGGGGATTGAAAGCGCGAAAAAGACTATATTTATTATTGAAATGGTGTTGGTAATTATTGCATCAGTATCACTGATTGTTGGTGGAATCGGAATTCTTAATATTATGCTTGTATCGGTAACAGAACGGATACCTGAGATAGGTTTGCGAAAAGCAGTAGGGGCAAAAAACTATCATATTCGGTTTCAATTCTTAACTGAATCAATTCTTTTGTGTCTCTTTGGTAGCATTTTGGGTATCGCATTAGGTGCGGTTGTTGGTCAAGGTTTTTCTTGGGCGGTGGATACCTTCATGAAAGGTATGCTTGGATGGCCATCGGTAATTACCTTTAAATCTGTTCTCACTTCAGTCGCAGCAGGTACTGCGGTAGGTGTCTTTTTTGGTTACTATCCCGCAAGTCAAGCAGCAAAACTCAGTCCGATAGAGGCAATCCGTCATACATAATCGATCGACAATAGCAATCCTCGGCATAATATTGAAAATACGGAAATAATGACGTGAAAAAACTCGGCATTATCGCAGGAGCAGGTGAGTTACCAGTACTTGTTGCAAATAGTGCTGTTGATCAAGGCATACACCCAATTATCATTCCAATAACAAAAGAGGGTCAACAACGTTTTTCTTCAATATCGTGTGAAGTCTATCCGTATGGTGTTGGACAGATTCAAAAAATAACACAAAAACTGCTTGAGTTAAACGTACGCGACCTTATCATTATCGGGAAAATTGAGCCAAGTATCCTACTTCGTCCATTACAATTTGATGCGACAGCACTTAAGATTTTAGCACAAAATCGTAGTAGAAAACCTTCCACACTTGTTTCTGCAGTGCTTGAACACTTTCAATCTGCTGGACTTTCTATCCTGAAACAAGATCATTTCCTCTCACATCTATTACCTGAAACAGGTGTTCTCACAAAACGACAACCGAATTCATCCCAGTGGAAAGATATTGATATTGGCATACAGATTGCACGTAGGATAGCAGACTTAGATATTGGTCAGACTGTTGTAGTAAAGAACGAGATTATAATTGCTATTGAAGCTATTGAAGGAACAGATACCACGATTGAGCGAGGTGGAGAGCTGGGTGGCAAAGGAATTGTTGTTGCAAAAGCAGCATCCGATAGTCATGATTTCCGTATAGATGTTCCAACCGTCGGCATGCAGACGCTTCAGAAAGTGCATGATGTAAAAGGGAGTGTTTTGGCTGTTGAAGCAAGACGGACATTTGTTATGTCGCCTGAAACATTATACCCTCAAGCAGACCGTTGGAAGATTGCAATTGTTGCTGTGGAATAAAGCATACTGATGTAGTCCACAGTCTATAGCGATTAACCTGACATTTTCCTTTTCACTGTGGTACAATATTATTGATCTAATCAGAAAGTATGGAATTATAATTTAACATTTATTCATGAAAGTCATTTTATATAAAAACAGAGGTAGAAATTATGACGTTCAAAAGATTCCTTGCTGTACTTGTAATTGGAATAACCTTATCAGTAGGATTTGTGTTTTTTTTAAAATTACGGTCTCGTGTTGTTCTTGAGGATATGTCCACTCCAAGTGTAACACTTCCCCCACTTACTCCCCGCAGTATTGAAATACCTGACGAAATTCGTCAGAAGTTCACTGAAGTTCCTAAAAAACCTACTCTAATTACTTTGATTGATCATGGTAGTCCTATAGATACTGTGTATTTTTCACCTATAGATCCATCGTTGATTGTAAGTAGAGGAAGAGATAAAACCATTAAGTTATGGGATTTAAACTATCCAAGTGAACCGTCTGCGGTTATCACAGGAGATTCCGTTTCAATCTCCCCTGATGGTAAGTTGCTGGCAGTTTGTAGTTTACGGAACGGTACAAGTTTGTGGAATGTAGAAACCAAACAGTATATTGTTTCTGACGGTATATCATCAAGAGAAGCGATATTTTCTCCAGATGGGAAGAGTTTAGCAATAGGTACAATAGGTGGAGTACAGTTGTGGAACATTGATAACCCGTCAAAACCGAAAAAGACTCTCAAGTTAAAGACAATAGGAATCGTTGAAAATTTGGCATATTCTGCAGATGGTAGACTTCTTTCAGCTGCAAATAGGGTCAGTGGTGATGTAGATATCTGGGAACTAAATGGAAATAATGTAGTAAAAAGCACTAATTTCAACGTGAGTGACGATAAGCCAAAATGGGTTGAGTCACTTGCGTTTTTGCCTGATACTATGAATCCTGTGCTTGCAATTGCTAAGAATGATAAGAATATCAAATTGTATTCACCCCAAAATTGGGAGGTTCAAACTGAGATAATCACTGGACATGTCAACGATTTGACATTTTCATCGGATGCAAAATGGCTTGTGACTGCCGGATATAATGAGATAGACGTATGGTCTGCAGACAACGGAGAACGTGTACTCGCAATAGAAGGTAATTCTCGTTGGGTGAATTGTGTTGACATTTCTACTGATGGTGTTTATGTTGCAGGCGCAGGAAATGATGGTATTATACGGGTCTGGAACGTATCTGAGAATATTTCTACCCAACAAGAAACATCATCAGATGTTGTTAAACTTATCTATTTTTTGCCGAGTGACCGTCTACCTCAACCAGATATTCCAGAAAAATTAGAAGTATTAATGCAAGATGTACAGAAGTTCTACGCTGACGAAATGGAACGTCATGGTTTCGGTAGAAAGACTTTTTCAGTTGAAAGAAATGTTGATGGTAGTGCAAAAGTTTATTTATTTGAGGGACGGACAACAGCGGATTACTACTTTATCAAGACCACAACAAAAGTGAGAAGAGAAATTGATCAAATATTTGATTCGTCTAAGAATATCAACTTAATTGTTGTAGATATGAATAGGACATTAACCAGTAAATCGAGTGGGATAGTTAGTGCAAGTCCAAAACCTTATACGATTGACTACACGAATGACTCGATGGGATTACAGGGTGGCGACCTAATAATGACTGTAAATCCAAACGGATATTCATCTGAATTATTAGCAAGAGAACTGGGACACACATTTGGATTGGACAATGATTTTCGTGATGCATCTTATCTAATGTCATACGGTAGAAATCAAAAACGATTATCTAAAAGTAGTGCCGAATGGTTAGATAAAAGTAGGTATTTTAATCCAAATCAGACTTCATATAATACCCATGCATCAGTTGAAAAACAGGCGACGTTGTCAAATACTTTAAAATTGCAGATAAATGATGCCGATGGTATTCATCAGGTGCGTTTATTCGCAAAACTAACCAATGAATTACCCCCTCCTGGATATGAGTGGAACACTAATCCAGATACTAATAAATTAGGTTGGGAGAGAAGGCATAAAGGGAGAGACTTTGTACTTCATGATTATGTTACAGTAGATTTAAAACCAAGTGCTATACTTGAGTTTAAGTTGCCAGAATATTCTAAAGACCTATTCAGAATTCAGATCATTGATAGATATGGTAATATGGTTTATAGAGAATTGAACCTTATTGACGAAAAAGAGAGTTCCATTACAAAACTTGTGCGGGGTGTCGTTGGGGGTTAGGTATTGTTGTTTGTGATATAAAATGTATTGAATAATTTTACAACCATCAGTATAGAATTGGTATTTCCTATCTCAATTAGAATTTACTCTGGAGTAAACTGAATGGTCATGTTAAAAAGATTATTCCTAATTTTTGCATTAATTGTTGCAATTGGACTATTAGGTGTTTCTTCATGGCATCAGTGGAATGATAATAAAAAAACTATAGTTGGACGGATGGAACCGATTCCTCCGATTGCTGAGTTTAACCATGGTAGTAGTATCAGAAAGATTGCTGTATCCAATAAGAATCCAGACCGAATTGCGAGTATAGGTGAGGATAGAATTATCAAAGTTTGGGACCGGAATTACATTTATGCCCCTGAAATTACATTAGAAAAATATCCTACCAAATATAATGTTCTACTTTCAATAAATTTTATGTATTTCTCTCAGACATCGGATTGGTTGTTAAGTAAAACACCACATATGTATGTTGTGTGGGATATATCTTCAGGTAAGATAATATATTCTACGGAGTTTCACTCAAATGCAGCAGCTATTTCCCCTAACGGTAACTTGCTTGCAATTGGTAGGCAAGGTCTTAAACTGTGGGATATAACCCAACCGAATGAACCTGAAGAGTTGTACGTTTTACCTCCGAAGATGAACGGACAAATTATTTCACACGATGAAGCACGGTCTAAGGAACATTTACGAGAAACATACCGCCAGGTGTATCAAGTAATAGATTTTTCATACGATGGTAAATGGATAGCGATGGGGGGAATAATAAATGACGAAGACAGTGGAAAATTGACTAATAATGTAAAAGTATGGAATTTTCAAGATAAACAACTTTTTAAGATAATTGAAACAAGCACTACGAATGACCTTGAAACCAAACTGAATAATGATAATGAGAACAAACGAAAAGCTAAGGTTATCACTGATGAAGGACTCCAAACAATAAAAGTACAGAGAAATAAAAGAAATGACATTCGATTAGTCAAGTTTTCACCAGATAATCGGTTTCTTGCTGTGGGTGCAGAAAATGGATTAACTGTCTGGTCCTTACCTGAATTGAAAATTTACCATGAATGGTTTGATCAATACGTCACTGATGTAGCATTCTCTCCTGATGGTAAGATTTTGGCTGTCGCGGGCTTTGGAGGTATTATTTTATGGTCTATAGATAGTATTACGCCAATAGCAATATTGAGAGGAAGAGGATTTTTAACAAGTGTTATGACGATGGAGTTTTCAGAAGATGGCAGGACACTTGCAGGCGGTGGTTTTGACGGTCTACTGTGGCTGTGGGATGTGAGTGATATATATGAAAATTAAGAATCTCTCAATTTGGATCATCTTTCTTATAGTTGTTGGTGCAATTCTCGGTTTTTCAACTTGGAATCAGTGGAATGAGAATCAGAAAACTATTATAGAACGGATAAGACCTATACGTCCAATGGCTGAGTTTAATCACGGATCCATGATTGATGACATTGCATTTTCACCATCTGACTTTGATATCATTGCAAGTGTAGGTGATGACAATAACATTAAGATATGGAACAAAAACAATCCTGATACCCCTATTAAAATCATACAAGACAACGAAGAGGATCTCATCTCATTAGAATATCTAAACGATGGGAAATTGTTGTTATGTAAAGGTCTGCGTAGAAAGATGATATTGTGTGATACTATTTCTTGGGAAAGAATAACTTTACCTCAGGAAAAGCTGTTGTGGAATGCTGCAATTTCTCCGTCTGGAGATTACCTTGCGAATGTCTATCCACAACGATTAGAGTTATGGGATATTCGGAATCCAGATGAGATCGTTTTAACAAAAACGATTAAAGAAGTTCATCATATTAAGTATCATAATTTCTTTAAATGTACAGACTTTTCTCCAGATGGCAAGGGGCTTGCTATTGGATATGAGAACGGAGATATTAGGATTTGGGATTTAGAACAGGAGAAATTTATCAATACATTATCTGTTCCACCTGATAGTCATTTACACTTGGAAGATATTAAGTATTCACCTAATGGAAATTGGATTGTTGTTTTAGCCCCTAACAGTTTGACATTATGGGATGTAGAAAAAAAGAAACGCACAATATTGTTGGAGAACACTTATATAGGATTTTTCCGAAATGTGAAGTTATCTTCTGACGGTAGATATATCGGTATTAGAACTCATGACAAAAGTTATGGATATATTATATGGAGTTTACCAGAAGTACAGATATACCATTCGGTGGTTGATGGAAACATCTCTGATTTTGCATTTTCTCCTGATGGAAAAACTCTTGCTGTTTCAGATCCCGGTGAAGTTTTTCTCATGTCTTTAGAAACTCTTACTCCACACACAATTCTGAATGGCGAGGGATTCTTAGGTGGCGCATCGGAGATGACATTTTCTCCTGATGGTAGCATGCTTGCTGGTAGTTCTGGTTTTGGTGGAGTTGTACGTGTATGGGATGTGAGTGAAATCAATGAAAAATAAAAGATTTATTCTATTGTCTATTATTTTGGTGATAGTAGTTGCAGTTGTTGTAACGTTTTTGATCACACGACCACAGCAGCAGGAATTGTTTACGCAGGAATTTGCGCAGCTTCCAGAAAAACCGAGACTCATCGCAGAATTTCATAATGGTCCAAAAATTTATTCTGTTGCGTTTTCACCAACTGATTCATCCTTAATTGCAAGTGTAGATCATAATGGTACGATAAGGTTATGGAACATAAATAATAAAAAAGAAGAAATAAAAACCCTTGGTCATCCGGGGTTTTATGCATCCATTGGTTTCTCACCGTCAGGAGACTTGTTAGCAAGTATCGGTGGCGGAAAGTTAGTATTGTGGGACGTTGTTTCTGGAACAAAGCTTAATTCTCTTGAAGCAGTTGGGAGAGATTTTGCTTTTTCCCCAAACGGTAAACTCGCGACGACTACCACGGATGAAGTAAAACTATGGGAAATTCGGTCTCCGGAGCAGATAACTGAATTAGCTACATTACCTTTTGATGAAGCACATAAAATCAGTAGTTGGGCATGTGCTGTAGATATTTCGCAAGATGGTAAACTGATTGCTGCAGGATACGCAAACGGCAGTATAAACGTATGGGATTTAAAAACCCAAAAATTTGTTAAGACTTTGAAAACATCTTTAATCGAAATGGATTTTTTGAAGTTTTCACCCAACACCAGATTCATGTATGCTGGAGGTAGTGAATGGAAAAATCACGGTGCTCAAGGTTATATCATGTGGGAAATACCAAGTTGGCAACGCCATGGTGAAGTGTTACGTGGAAACATTGATAATTTAGTTTTCTCCCCAAATGGAAAGGTGTGCGTCAGTGCAAATGACCAATCTTTTTTTGGCAGAGGCGTAGAACTCTGGTCTGTTGAGAACGGCGCGCCAATTACCTTTTTACCGACACAGGCGAGAGATGCCGCATTTTCAAAAGATGGGAATTATCTCGTAACTGGGGGATGGGATAGTATGGTTCAAGTGTGGGAACTTACGTCCCATCAATTAGATGCTTCTACTCCATCTACGGATCTTGTGCGCATAATTTATTACTTACCGAAAGATAAAGAACCTTCGCCAAACATTACACAACGAATTGACAAAACTATAAGAGAAGCACAAGATTTCTACGCCGATGAGATGGAACGTCATGGATTCGATAGAAAGACATTTTCTTATGAAACCGATCATAATGGAATTGCTAAGATATATCTGGTAAAAGAACATCAATTCGATAAATTTGATAAATCCAACGGCATCTTACTGACAATTCATGAGTCAAAAATTCCCCAAACATACCCATATTTCTACTATGCTGATCTTAGTGGCACATTCTCTTACCCCAGCTATGGTGGATATACAACCAAAAATAATATTTGGAGGGATGCAATAAAAGGAATCATCCCAGGTGAAAATGTGCATGTTTTCATTAATCATTTTGATCGTGAGTCTGTTGCGTATTCTCTCAGAGGTGCTTTTGGTGTACATTGTAATTTCTCAATGAATGAACGAAACTCATTGAAACGCTTTTTCTCCCGTGTTAACGACATGATGCCTTGGGGTAAAAAGTGGGCAAGACTGTCCAGATGTGAAGCTGAATGGTTAGACAAGAGTCGTTACTTTAATCCTAACCAACCCTTCTTTGATAAACGACCTGATATTCAAATGAGCGTGTCTCCATCGGAAGCTATGAATACACGCAGCTTCCAATTTGACGTTGCAGATGAGGATGGAATTCACCAAGTACAGTTGTTTGTTCCGATAAATATAAAAAGTCAAAGATGGAGAAATAAGTTTCACGATTGCGAAGAAGTAAACGGTAAAGATAAGGCTATCGTTGTTTTTGAATTATCTGATCCCGAAATAAACAACGTTGAACTCCGGATGATTGATATGCATGGAAACATCACATCAAGGGAATTTAGAATAAGCGAAGAAATATCAGAATCAGAAAAACAACCGTAAAATCTACAAGAAAGGAGAACAGATGTCAAAAAAAATTGCAATCTTTCCTGCAAGTTTCGACCCGATTACACTCGGACATGTAGACTTGATTGATAGAGTTTGCAAACTTGACGTATTTGATGAACTCGTGGTTGTTATCGCGGTGAACCCCGCAAAACAGGAACGGTTCACGATTGAGGAACGTATCCAAATGCTTGAAGAGGTGATAAAACCTTACCCGAAAGCAACGATTGATGGATATGCTGGGTTGGTGGTACAATATGCCCAGACGTGTGGAGCAAGTGCAATTATACGCGGTCTACGTGAAATATCAGATTTTGAATGGGAATTCAAAATGGCACGCATGAATCAGCAGATTGCCCCTGAAATTGACACACTATTTATGGTAGCAAGTACAAACTACGCACATATCAGCTCAACGCTTGTGATGGAAGTAGTGGAGATGGGACAAGGGAAAATTAGTGAAGGTAAGTTATTGGAAATGGTGCCACCGGTTGTCGTAGAATTTATCAAACGCAAATTTCATTTAGAGTAAATGCAGGCACAACATAGCTGTACCTGCAAACTGGATTATTAGAAACGATTATCTAAACTTATACTCACATTGAAGCCCGGAGAATTCACACCAGAACCGTGTTGACGATAGCGTAGATCAAGTAGGTTTTCAAGTGCTAATGTCAAACGTGTCGTCTCAAAGAGTTTTACACCACCACGAAGATTAAGTGTCCACCATCCCGGTGTACCAGCATCTATTGCATTGCCATCGTCATCAAATTCCACTTCCGCTGGATCACGTGTAGAACCTTGTATACGTGGGTCGCGGATATCACTTCGGTTCAGCCGTCTTTGTGCAGCTGCAGCACGGACGAAAAACGTAACCCAATACTGTGTATCTACCGGTTCCCATTGTATTCCAACGATACCATTCAATGGCGGTTCTCTACGAGTGCGTGCTTCCCAGGGTTTCTCAGGATCTGGTTCTACACCGTTAATCAATAGCACTTCTCCTCGTAATATTGCTGCATTCCCATAAACTGACAATGATGGATCAATTGGGATTACACCTGCAAATTCAATTCCTTGAAATTGTGCTTCATCTACGTTGTCAAATACGAGGATGTCGATATCTTTATATTCATCTATAAGATCTTGATGAAGTTCAGGTATTTCCTCACCTGCATAAGCCTCTTGAACAGGTCTGCGGGTAACTAAACCGTCAACCTTACTGTAGAATAAAGTTAATGCCCCCCGAAAATAATCATGGTTCGCCTTGAGTCCACCTTCAACTGTCCATGATGTCTCAGCATCTAAATCTGGACTTGGTGCAGTAACACCTTCATTGGTAACTTCCACAGCAGTTGTATCGTTCAATGATGGCGCACGAAACGCAGTCCCAATACTTCCAACTACGTTCAGGAAATCTGTTAGCCCTACAACTAATCCCGCACTTCCTGTTAGGCTACTATCAGATTCATTAAATTCATTAAATTCATCGGAACGAATAGAAAGGTCTGCATTTGTTTGATATAGAGTAGCACGTCCTCCGAGTGTAATCTCTACGCGTTCGTGAATAGATATTTCATCCTGAAGATAGATACTTGCATCCCAAAACTGAGACCCGTTGATAAATCTTCCGAGGTTTTCATCAACAGTCTCATTTCCAGTCTCAAGATCAGTTCTCACAGTACTGCTTTGTATCATATCTAAGTAGAATTCAAGTCCACCTACAAAACGTTGTTTTGGCAACACACTACTGACAACTTGTGTGCTCAACCCTATAGTGTTTACTGTATCGTTTCTGTGTCTCCGTGAAGTAGCATCGCGTTGCACCTCGTTACGTCCCTCTTCTTGACGATGAAAAGAAGCAGTAACTCGGAAAAGATCTAAACTATCTGTATCTGGAGTTGAAATATAATTTGCGTAGATTAGATCACGGTTTTGTGGTTCAAAAAAGAACTCATCAAACTCTTGTGGTGCTATTTTATCATAGCGAGGTGTTTGCGGTTGTCGCCACATCTGATACGCAAGATTGATATTACTTGTATCACTGAGTTGATATACAATTTTTGCATCAGCATCATAAGCGTTCCAACCCAATGGTCCCTCGTTGTCAATAAGCCAATTATCGGGTAAACTATCTTTATTGATAGCATTTACTTCATCAGGTTCATATAGTTTTACGCCACTTGGCATTTCGTCAACTATTTCATACTTTCGGTTTTTGTAGTGTAGGTCGTATCCACCACCAGGATTTATATTCCCATAATAACGGACACCTCCGCCAATACTAAAACCAATATTTCCTTTGCTGCCAGCTATCTCTAATCTACCGAGACGTTCCTGTGTTGCTGTTGTATATCGAGCCAGTAATCGAGGGTGAATCTCCAACGTATCCTGATTAGGATTGACAGGTATCGGTTTTGTAAAGAAACTGACAACTCCTCCTAATGCGCCACTACCATATAACATAGAACTTGATCCGAGTAATACTTCGGCACGATCAAGGTTTTCCGGGGCAATGGTTGCTGTGTATTGGTTTGGACCTGAACGAAATGTTGAGTTGTTGAGTCGGACCCAATCAACTTGGACCACCGTTTGGTACCCTGTTAAACTTCGTAACATTGGTGAACCTTGTCCAACTGTTGTCTCTTGAGCGATAACTCCAACAGTATCACGTAGTATGTTAGACGCGTGTTCTGCGTTGGTCCTTTCTATCTCTTTTACATTGAGAACACTGACAGAATTTGGCGTTTTGAAAGGTTCTTTCTCGGCACGGGTAGCAGTGACGGTTACTTCTTCTAACTCTACAACGTCCTTATCAATATCGCTGTGATTATCAGCAAGGACACTTGGCAGCCAATTTACTAATATACATATACTAATAAAACATAAATATAAAACTCTATGCATTAGCATAATCTCCTACTTCGTTTTTTCTTCTTCAATAATATTAGCAAATTGTATGCCAATATAATTTAGCAATGATTGTGTAATTTAAGACAAATTATATCATATTATGGACAATACTGTTCATTTTCTTAACATCAAAATCCGATTAGAGAATATGGTATGAATTCATATCACACCATAAGCGTCAATTTAGTGATTCTTGTCCGTTTGAATTGCTTGTTGTCTGAACCAGGATTTGCAAGATTACAGGATTTTCAGGATAAGAGATTGTATGCCGATGTTCCTTTGCAAAAGGTAGTCCTTCATCCTGGGCAACGGAATATATACCCACTAACTCCCAATCCTGGAAATCTTGGTTCAGATAACATATATGTCGAAGGCTGCTTTGCTCGCTTCGGTTTACAGGACTGTATGTGAGCATGCGGCCCCTACGGAATGTCCGAGGCGCGATGAATTGCGCGACTACGAACGCGGTTTCTCCTTAAATTGACGCTAATGGGTATGAATTCATATCGTACTCAAGCAAATAATTTCTTGATTTTTGTGATAGGTCGTGGTAATTTATAGCAAAAAGAACCGATTGAGGAATTTACATGGCAAAACAGAAATTAAGATTTGGATTTATTGGATGTGGTGGCAACTCTCGTGGACATGGACGTAGTGTTTCAGGGGTTGAAGATGTAGAGATTGTGGCACTTGCAGACCCCAGTGAGAACGCACTGAAAGCCTTTAAAGAAACGGTTGGTTTAGACGAATCTGTTCCTACCTATGCTGACCACGATGAGATGTTAGCTGCCGCGAAACCGGATGCGGTTGTGATTAGTTCCCCGCATGGTTTGCATTTTGATCATATTATGTCTGCACTTGATGCGGGTTGTCATGTGCATACCGAAAAACCGATGGTCTGCACAGTTGACCATGCAAAACAGGTAATGGAAAAAGTTGAGGAAACTGGTTTACACCTGATGATAGGCTATCAAAGGCACTTAAGTCCTACGTATCAGTACTGCCGTAAAGTTGTCCAAAGTGGTGAACTTGGTAAGGTTAACTTTGTCGCTGCCCATCAATCACAAAACTGGTATCGGAACCAGCAGGGAAAATGGCGACAAGACCCGTTCCTCGGCGGCGGAGGGCAACTCAATGACTCCGGTAGTCATCTCATTGATATACTCTTATGGGTATTGGAAGCAAGTCCAGACACTGTTTACGCGATGATAGATAATTTAGATATTGAGGTAGATGTCTTGACTGCAATGTCAATTAAATTTGATACCGGTGCACTGTGCAATATAAGTATTGTTGGGCATGCACACGGTGGTGTACAGGAAGATTTTTCTATCTGGATGGAGGATGGTGCGCTCTTTCTACGTGGTGGTGAATTATTCCAACAAGGAAAAGGAGGCAAACCAGAACAGGTAGAAGGCTCTGAATTACCAAAGGGTGGAAACAAGGATGTAGCTTTCATTGAACTTATACGTGGTGAACGGACAGAGAATCCGATTGGTGTTGAAAACGGCTTACGTGTTATACAATTAACAGAAGCTGCATGGCAATCTGCTGATCTTGGAAAACCTGTTAAAGTGAATCTTAGTTGACACTGTATCTGTATACCACATAGATCAATCTTACATTGGAGAATATAATTGCTTGATATCCAAAATCTGTGTAAATCAATTGACAAGAAGCCCTTTCTTACAGAACTTTCTTTTCAAGTGGCAGCTGGCGAATCTCTTGTTCTTCTTGGAAAAAACGGTGTAGGAAAAACTCTCCTGCTTAATATTTTGGCAACCTTAGTTGAACCGACATCGGGCACTGTCTCTATTTCAGGTGTAGATGCTTTTTCTAACTTAAATCATGTGCGTCCACACATCGGATATATACCGGTTGCTTTTGAAGGATATCCTGAGTCATCTGTTATTGATTATCTCAATTTTTTCGCTGCTGCATACAAATTGGATAAACAGGATCGTGCAGCATCAATTGATTCTGTTCTTGAATTGATGGACATACAACACCTACGTGATATAAGAATGGGTACTTTGTCTACAGGAGAACGACAACGTATACTATTTGCTAAGACATTCCTTCATGATCCACAGTTGTGGTTGCTTGATGAACCGTTAGTCCCACTTGACCCACGTGGTCAAATTGAGATGGTAGAATTGCTCAATGAACTCAAGTCAATGGGAAAAACTATTGTAATCGCAACGAATCGTCTTGAAGATGTACTACAACTCTGTGATAATAGTTCTACAACTATGCAAAATACATATCTTCTCGGTATACTCAATGAAGGGACATTCGTTGTTTTCGATTCATACACAAACCTGCAGCACGAAAATACAGAAGATTATTCAGAAGATATTCATCCGCATTGGCTGATAGAACTCTATTTGGAGGTTACAAGATCGTAATGGCAGACATCAGTAAATTCTTTCATGAAAATGGATACTATTTTGGGAAAGGCATTTATTCACCTGATGAGGTGAAGTTGATGGAACACGACTTTGACCGTGTAGTAGACCAGTTGCTCAAAAGTGATGAGAACGTCAACGCTCGTTGGGGAGGTAGGTTGATGGATGCGCTTGATGGCGGAGAATCTGTTATCATTCATACGCATAATATACAGAGTTTTTCAGGTGTGTGGCTCAAGGCATTTCAGCAGGACAAATTTCTTGATGTAGCAGAAGCTATCCTTGGACCGGATATTATGCTACATCATTCTAAACTTTTCTGCAAACCACCTGAGAAAGGTTCACCCTTTCCGATGCATCAGGATTGGCAGTATTTTCCTTCTGTCAAAGATTCGATGATAGCCGCTATTATCTATGTATCTGATGCTACAGATGAGATGGGATGTGTTCGTGTTTATCCTGGTTCGCACAAGGAACTTGGAAGAACAGGCGGTATGATGGGACGTGGTGATAACGAAGAGATAACGGAAAAATACCCGATTGAGAAGGCTACTGTATTAGAAGCGGAACCGGGGGATGTTCTTTTCTTTAGCTACTTCACATTGCATGGTTCAATGCCGAACCGTTCGAATAAGACGAGAAAGAGTGTTCTTGTACAAATGCATGCTGGTGATGACCAAATTGAGTCTGGAAATCGGCATACCAATGTCCAATTGGTTCTTCGTGGATTGAATCATTTTGCCACACGATCATCTGTTGGGAGTATTCGGTAAGTGTACAATCGCGATATTGCACTTGTAGTAACGAAGTTTCAGCGCGGAAGATGCAGAATACTATACGCGTATTCTACTGATAGATTTGAATCAAGTTAATCTGGCATTAGATAGATTTTTTAGGTGTGTTGCAGATATCTTACCAGAGGATTTAAGATGGAAGATCAAACAATTCTCAGCAAAAAACTTATTAAACAGAGTCTAATAGACAATCGAGAAACTTTACGAAAATATGGTGTCAAACGGATCGGTTTGTTCGGATCTTACGTGCGAGGGACAGCAACTGCCAGAAGCGACATTGATTTTATCGTTGAACTCGAAAGATTGACCCTTCGCGACTATATGGGGTTAGCTCTTTTTCTCAAAGAACTGTTTAAGAAGAACGTTGATTTGGTTACTGCTACCTCTATCAAACAACGTCTAAAGCCTTATATCGAAAAAGAAATAGAATATGTCACGAATCTATAGTTTATATCCCCAAGATATAGTAGAAGCATCTGAACGTATTGCCTCGTACGTTGAGGTGGTCGATCAAATATTTGATGCCTTTAAAGCAACTCAGAATATCACAATGATAAAATGATGTTGAGGACACCACTTTTGTTTTGATTATTCAGTCAAGTTAAAAAGGAGAATTAAATGATTAGAGTTGGAAAAATTAGTATGGCACATGTTCACGCAGGTGGATATGCAAGACAAATTCACGAAAACCCCGAAACCGAACTTGTCGCTGTATGGGATGAGGAAGAATATGGCGGAAAATCCGCTGCAGAACAATATGATGTTCCTTTCTACACCGACCTTGACGATATGTTAAGCCGCGACGATGTAGATGCAGTTGCAGTGGATGCTGTTACCTCTGACCATCCGCGTGTGATGATCGCTGCTGCTGAAGCAGGAAAACATATCTTCACTGAAAAAGCACTTGCTATCACCGTCGCAGAATGTGATCCGATTATTGATGCAGTTGAAAAAGCGGGTATAAAGTTCATGATTTCCCTACCTTCACGAGCCAATTCTGAGATTCTGTTTGCGAAAAAGGCGATAGATGATGGTCTGCTCGGTGATATAACGTTTGGTAGAGGACGGATTGCACACTCCGCTGCACTTGATTCGTGGTTTAGTGGCACAAGTGCTTGGTTTGCAGATCCGGTGCGTGCAGGAGGTGGTGCCCTTTTTGATTTAGGGTGTCACCGCGTTGATGTCATACGTTGGTTGATGGGTGAACCGAAAAGTGCTATTGCAAAAATTAATAACTTCACAGGTAACTTCCCGATTGATGATAACAGCGTTTCTGTTGTGGAATTTGCAAACAAGGCACTCGGTGTAATTGACGTTGCATGGACACACCGATCTGGTCCGAATATGCTTGAGATTTACGGCACGGAAGGCTCTTATGCAGCAGGACACGGTGAGATGCATTTCCAAACGCGTAAACTCTCTGATGAGGAAAAAGAAAAATATATCGCTGATGCACCAGCAGCACCGCCACCACCACTACAGCAGTGGATCAATGCAATCCTTCGCGATGAACCGATGACAATCACTATCCAAGATGGACGTAATCTGACGGAATTGATGCAGGCGTTCTATATGTCCTCTGAACAGGGGAAGGCGATAGAATTTCCTCTGTAACTTTTAATATATAATAGCGAACACCCAATCGTTGTAAGGAAAAGTATGCAAGACTATCAACCTATTTCTCTAACTGAATTATGTAATGCAGGAACAGATATTATCGGTGAAAATGTTACGGTCAACACAGGACAGCAAACATTTCACGGACTTCCCTTCAACATATCCGAAGGTGAGAATTGCTTTTTGGGATTCGGGGAAGGTGTTAATACAGACCCTATTCAAATTCCCATTAATTCCAACCCAAAACGTATCATCGTTGCACATCGGTTGCTTGAGTCGCGTATCCATGAAGGTGAACTGATTGGGAAACTTATTGCGAACTATGTTTTCAACTACACAAACGGGGAAACGGTCAACATACCAATTCGTGAACGGTTTGAGATTGGCAGCGTGCCACAAGGATGGGGACAACAGACCTTCATTGCAATACCCGATACAAAAGAAGGCTTACATGCACGTCACCAGGGACCGTGGGGTGCTGCTGGGAATCGTCAGACAGAAGCCTTGCAGTGTGTGCCACGCAACTATTACCTATATATATGGAAAAATCCGAATACCGATGTTGAGATAACTTCTATCGAAATACAACCACAGGAACGACGTTTTATTGTAGCAGCTGTCACACTCGGTTATCTTGACGAAGACCCAATTCCACGACACCCTAACCGTGAAGTTAAAATTACACTTCCACAAGCAGAAGATGCTGACAAACCTTTTGACATGGAGGTTAATGTTGACCGAGGCACTGCGACCTATCCCTATCCATTGCCAGAAAACTCACCCGACGCGTTTATTGCTGATGATTTCAAGGGTTGGGGAGAATATCAAAACAACAAAAGCAGCCCTGCCTACACGGAAATATCCGCTACTCCCTCAGCAACTGTTGAAGTCAAAAATCAAGGTGAAACGCTTGGGGAAGTTAACTGGGGTGAACTCCAACAAAAGGGAGTTGTTCAACCGAATGAGCGTGTCAAAGTAGAAGTCATTGACTCAGGTAGAAACTGGGTGCATACCACCGTGATTGACGAAGACACAAATAAACCAGTACCATGTCGTATTCATTTCCGTTCACCGCACGGTGTGCCTTATGCTCCGCATGGACATCATGCACATGTCAATTCAAACATGGGAACATGGCACATTGATATCGGTGGAGATGTACGGTTGGGACAGATAAGTTATGCTTACATTGATGGCACTTGTCAAGGATGGCTACCCCGCGGAGATGTTATCGTTGATGTTGCTCGTGGTTTTGAATATACCCCATTACGAACTACTGTAAACATAAAACCCGGTCAACGTGAGTTAACGCTACGAATCAAAAGGTGGTGCGATATGACCACTGAACGCTATTTCAGCGGTGATACTCATGTCCATTTCCTCTCTACACAAGGGGCACATACCGAAGCACAGGGTGAAGACCTTGGCGTTGTTAACCTTCTCCTATCCCAATGGGGGCACCTCTTTACGAACACAGAGGAATTTATCGGCAGACCGACGGTTTCTGCTGATGGAAAGAGTATCGTTTATGCCACACAAGAAAATAGACAGCATGTTCTCGGTCATCTCACATTACTCGGGTTGAAGGAACAAGTTTCCCCTTGGTGTTCGGATGGACCTGGTGAAGCAGAATTAGGTGGTAACCTTGAGGTAACATTATCTCATTGGGCAGATGCATGTCATGCACAGGGAGGAACTGTTGTGCTGCCGCACATCCCTAATCCGAATTGTGAACCTGCAACTTTGATCGCCACAGAACGAGTTGATGCAGTTGAATACCTTACCAATGCGATGTATGGGCATATTGAATACTACCGTTATCTCAATTGTGGTTATAAGTTACCGCTTGTTGGTGGTACAGATAAGATGACGGCAGATGTTCCTGTGGGTGTCTATCGCACGTATGTTAACATTCCTGATAACGAGGAGTTCAACTATGACAATTGGTGCAAATATATGAGTGCTGGTAATACATTCCTCAGTGGTGGTCCGATCATTCGACTTACTGTTGATGGACAACCAATTGGAAGTACTATAAACCTACCCGGTAATGGCGGCACAGTTGAAGTTGAAGCATCCGCTGACTCAATTTTCCCAATCCATACACTGCAGATTGTTCAGGCAGGGGAAGTTGTTGCATCAACTGAGGAAAACAACGGTTCTCACAAATTAAGTCTCAAAGCGAATCTAAAAATAGACAAACATTCTTGGATTGCTGCACGTTGTGGTGGACCAAACTATGCACAAGCAGTTCCTCACCATGATGGTTGGAGACGAGGTATTATTGCCCATACCTCACCAGTCTATATCGCAGTTGGTGGAGAATGGTGGATGTTTGATCCAGAAACAGCAAACTATATGTTAACATTGATTGAAGGTGGGTTGTCCTATATACAGCGATCAGCACGTCATTATGAACCCGGTTCAACGACACATCATCATGGTGAGGATAATCACTTGGAATACCTGTCTCGTCCATTTCAAGAAGCACGAGATGCAATACACAAACGGATGCATAAATTAGGGATTCCACATTAAGGTAGTAGGCACACTCCGTGTGCCGTTAACATATCAAAGGAGAAAAGATGCCAAAAGAATTAGTAGCAGTTGCGCCACGACAACCTGTATTAAGGGAATATGAAGATGGTCCCGTTCCAAACGATAGCGTTCGAGTCAAAGTCGAATTTGGCGCACCTAAACGCGGTACTGAAATGACAATGTATTATGGTCTCAGAGGTGCAGGTTTTCCACATGGTCTCGGCAATATGTGCGTTGGCAAGATCATAGAAATTGGGGAAGATGTTGATAACTGCGAAATTGGGGAACTTGTTGCTGGACATGGACACCTGAAGGAAACTCATACATGGAACTCAAGAGGCGTGCTAAAGATGACAGATAAAATGACCTGGAAAGATGCTGTCTGTTATGACCCTGCACACTTTGCATTATCTGCAATCCGTGATGGTCAGGTACGAGTAGGTGATCGTGTTGCTGTTTTCGGACTCGGTGCAATCGGATTGATGACACAACAGTACGCGAAGGCTGCTGGAGCGGAATTCATCGCATGTGTTGATCCGATTGAAAGAAGACGTGCGGTCGCAGAGAATACAGGTGCAGACCTTGTCTTAGATCCTACGGCATGCAATGTTGGTGAAGTGCTAAAAGAAGCCACAGGCGGATTAGGGCTTGATGTTGCAGTCGAAACGAGTGCGAACTACAACGCACTTGACGATGCCATTCGTAGTGTTGCGTATGAAGGTACGGTTGTTGTCTCAGGTTGGGCAAAGGAATGTACCGGTGGACTTGATCTTGGTGCAGTTGCCCATTTCAACATTCCAAACCTAATATTTGCCCGTGCAAACAGTGACCCTAACAGAGACCACCCACGCTGGAATTTTGGACGTATCAGAAATTCATGCTGGAAATGGCTCTCTGAAGGTAAATTTGACTGCGAAGGCATTGTCGATCCTGTTGTTCCGTTTGAAGATTCGGTTGAGGCATACATAGAGATGGATAATCATCCTGAAAGAAGTGTGAAATTGGGTGTATCTTTCCAGTAGTTGTTATACCATTTCGAAATAATAACTTCTCATTTACAAAAAACGCGTTCGTAGTCGCGCAATTCATTGCGCCTCTTACACTACATTAGAGCGTATCTCATAAATCACTTGTAGGGGCGGGGTCTCCCCGCCCGATTAGAAGTTCCCTTTCATTCTGGTGTGAGACCACCTCGCCCTTGTAAACAAGACGAATCAGGTTAATTTGGTATAATACCATTTCTAAATAATATGGTAAATATTGAAATTAAAGAGACCCATTTCTATAGGAGCGATCTCCGAATCGCGACCAGCCCTCTACATCCGAAGCAGCCTCTTGTCCTGGAAATCTTGGTTCAGACAATACTGAAAACTGACCACTGAAAACTGCAAACTACTCCAAACATATTGGATATATATTGTTATCAAAATCAATAACGCTACAAAACCAAATGACCATCAAGTATAATATTACCTAACATCCAACACACAACGGACAAAATAGAGGAACACCGATGACAATATACCAAATCCAAAAACGAAATCTTCAAATAAATTACACAAAACTTCTACAATGCAATGACAACATACCAAACACAAAAACCGAAAAAAACAACTAAACGGTATGCGTTTAGTTGTTTTTTTTAATTTTCGCCAACAAAAAAAGTCGGCTTAAACCCTTACTACTACAGGATTTAGGACACCTAAGCAAAATTTAGAAAAAAACAACTAAAAAACAACTAAATGAAGATTATGAAGGTTATAAGAAATGACCATCTGGTCAACAAGAATCTGGATTTTAGCGTTTTTACAAAGTATAATTTTCTATTTCAAATATAACATTGCAAAGGATAAATAAATGAGAAATCTACTTACATTTTGCAGCATAATAATACTCCTTATTTCTTGTAATCAAACTAAAGAACCAATAGAAAACATAAAACGTGATTTAGTAATAAATACAAGCACAGAAGTAGGTAAAGGCACCTTTGAGCATGTTGGGGAAGGGGTCGGAAGAGTTCAACAAACGGATGCTTTTTTGTCAATTTTTGTCCCATCTTACACACACAATAGGTATACACCTTATTCAATGCATATCTTGTTCTACAACATTGCAGGAAAGTTTTATCACGATCCGTCAACAATTGAACAATCAAAAGAGGAATACGGCAATCGCGGACTTGAACGAACACTGATTACACACGTTGGCTATGAAGATGTTAAAACTGACAGTGGACTCTTTACAAATTGTCTAAAACAGAAAACCGTTGTAACGAATAATGCAGATTACCGCAAAGAATTGGAACGTGCTTTGGTAAACGGCACACGCTATTTATGGTTTGCTAAAGGTGTCGGAATTGTGAAAATACGATATGAACATTCAAACGGTATCGTCACAGAAGCGGAGTTAATTGATTACAATATACCCGACAAGAGTAATGCCTATGTTCCATTAACACCCGGAACAACATGGACATATAGATGGCAGAACGATTACTACAAGCAAATACTTATTGACACAATTTCAGTTCAGAAAAGGAAACCCAATAGAGAAGGATTTCCTCTCAAAACAATAGTCACCTCTGAGAATGGAGAGAAGATGGGAGATAGTAATTTTGAGATAATCAAATCACGACTGACTTTAGAATTAGTTGTAGGTGGAGGCGGTATTGGAGGTAAATACAAAGGACGTGATTTAGTCACGGGTTCCTCAAGCATTTTTTCAGATTATCTCAGTGCCATCTGGGCAAAACTTCTTGAATATCCTCTTACTATAGGTAAAACTTGGGAACAAGAAGGGATGTACAATTCCCGAATACTGTCAACCTTAGTTGGTTACGAAATGGTTGAAATTGGATCTAACAAATTCCATGAATGTCTAAAACTGAAATCTGTGTTTTCTGAGGCAGCTACTGACCAAGACGCAAACGAGGATACACTTCAACGGATCGCAATGTATAACGGGACGCGCTATATCTGGTTTGCAAAAGGTGTAGGCATAGTTAAATTGCGATATGAACATTCCAACGGTGTTATCACTGTTGCAGAGTTAACTGAATATGTTGTACCTGCAAAAAGCAACGAGTATTTTCCACTGGATATCGGTACAACTTGGACGTATACATGGCAGAATACCTATCATATAGCACCTATAATTGAGAAAGTTCGGGTTGTTGAACAGCGGAGTGGTCATGAAACACCATTAAAACAAGCACGGTATGTTGTCAATGTATCTGCTGATAAACCTTCAGAAGCAAAGATCAAATGCACATTAACACCCTTTGAAGAAAGTGGTGAAAAAATCAGGTTGCGTACCGGTACGAATGATGCTTATATTCCAAGTCATACTATCACATTAGAAGATTCTGATAGACAAAGAGCAAATCGCTCCGGTGGTTCCGGTAGCTGGAAATTTAATTTTTCACGAGGATATGTCGCACCACTAACATTAACATACAATGTCTCCTTAGAAAATGCCCAAAGGATAAGAGGGTATAGGGAGGAATCCAGGGAAAGACAAGGATTACCACAAGAATTCAGATATCATGCATTAGAACCACACCTTAGGGATGATAGAATGTTTTGGACCGGTAGCGCATTGTTTATTGTTGGTGGGACAAACAAAGATATTGAAGTATCCTTCAATCTTCCTGATGGATGGCATGTATCAACCCCGTGGGAAAGAGTTGGTTTTAATGGAAATCGTTTCAAGGTTACTGACCAATCTGAACTAACCAATACATTATTACTCATTGGACAACACAGTGAGGTTATTGCAAAAGCAGGCAACGTGATAATAACGCTTGCAATCGGTGGTGACTTAAAGGCTTATGAAAAAGTAATTGACGACACAGTAGAGAATTATGTAGGAATTTATTCAAAACTCTTTAAAGGTGGTCCGAAAGATAATGTGCTGTTTATCATAAACCCTTATCAAGAAGAAGACGAAAAAGGTGGAGAAGGTCTGGGTATTACTCGGAGTATTAGTATTCTGATGAATAACTATTTAGATGAAGCTGACAAGCACATGTGGGCACCATTCATTGGTCATGAAGTTTTTCATGTTTGGAATGGACTGACTGCATTGGAAACCTTTAGCGGACATGAACATTGGTTTAAGGAAGGGGTAACGAATTATTATTCTGATCTCGCTTCAATGCGTCTTGGTTATCTTAATGAACGTGAGTATTTGAATAGATTGGAAAGAGCATGTGAACGATACTTGTCTGTATCCGATGAATACGCTATAAGTGATGCAAGAGATTCTCGGTTGAGTTACGATGGTGGTAGTCTCATTGCAGCTGCATTGGATTATGAAATACGAGATCAGAAGAAGAACAGGAAAAGTTTGGATCACGTAATGCAGCAGATGTATCAACAATTCGATAACCTTAGTGTAGAATATACTCAGAGAGATATTATTGATACTGTCAACAAAGTTGCAGGTAAAGATTTTGAACCTTTTTTTGGTAGATATATTGAGGGAACGGAACGACTCCCACTCGCAGAATATTTTGGCAAAGCAGGTTTAGATGTTCAGGTCGCTGACGAAGAATTACCTACTTCTGACTATGTGAACGAAGTTGTTAAAAGCAGTTTAGGACGAGGAACAAGCGTTGATGTTATTGGTTTCAACGGAATTCGTGTAGGCACCCTGAAAGAATTCAGAAAAATTGCTATGAACTGGAAACCTGGGGAAGTAGTGACTTTAATATATATGGACAATGGAAAACCAATTGCAACCACTACTGAGTTAAAAGGTGTATTGGAAGTACCCCCGACTGAATCAGAATTAGTTGTCCATATCACTGAAAAGACTGATAAGACTAAATTACAACGGGCAATCTATAAAAGTATTATTAATAATGACTAAAACAGGGATGAAAAATGAATAACTTCATCATACAACTCATAATTACCTTACGAAATTTGGTTGTTTTGACATTTCTGTTAACGCTAATTACATGCAGTCCAAATGAAAAACCGACTCATATAGAAAAAGAATCTGACAATGTCGAAGTAGAACTGCCAAAAAGGGTAGCACGTGACCTTATCGTAGAAGGCACAACAGATATCGGAATACCTGTATGTCATGCAACTTTTCATGTGAAAAAAAGTGAGGAATATTTGACATTGGAACCAAAACATGTCAGTTTTCCATCTGCTGCTGTTGCTCCGATGAGTATTATGTTAGAAAACCTTACAGGAGAATTATTCCAATTTCCACTTACTATAGGACATACTTGGCAGGAAAGAGACTATAGAAACGTAAATTCAATTGTAACACTCGAAAAATATGAACCAGTAGAAACACCACTTGGAACATTCCAAAAGTGCCTTAAACATAAAACAGTTTTTACAAACGCAAAGAAACGAAGCCACATAGGAAAAGCACTAACTAACGGTACACGGTATATATGGTTTGCTGAAGGTATTGGAATAGTGAAAATGCGGTATGAACATTCAAATGGGATTGTAACAGAAGCGGAATTAATCGACTACATAATAGAAGATGAAAGTAAAGATTATCTTCCAACAACACAAGGCACAACATGGACATACAAGTGGAAAAACGATTATTACAACGAAACCTATATTGAAAAAATAAAGGTTAGTGATGGACATAATCCGAGCATTCATGGAAATGTCGTATGTACTCTGTTGGCTAATGTAAAGACTGTTGATGGGAATGATGAAAGTAGCGGTCAGTTTTACATAGAGAGAACAGATAGATATTTAACATTAAGAGGTTCAACTTTACGATTGAATGATTCGACTATTGGTCTATCATCTGGCTCTGGAATCCCATATTCACTTAGTCCGTTATTACGAAATATAAGCAGAGGAATCCCAGAGAAGGGATTGTTGCTTTTTCCACTAACAAAAGGAAAAACGTGGAATCAATCAAACCAACATTATTGGAAAGTCCAAGAAGAAATAACAATTGAAGACTACGAATCGGTGCAGGTTGATGCTGGCACGTTTCCACAAACTCTTAAACATAAGACTGTCTTATTTGGTGCTGACACGAGTTCATTCTTTAAAGAAAAAGAAGAAAGGTCGTTAAACAATTCCTTAATTAACGGTACTCGCTATATATGGTTTGCTAATGGTATCGGAATAGTGAAAATGCGGTATGAACATTCAAATGGGATCATTACAGAGGCAGAATTAATTGACTATAATATCCCACAGAAAAATGAAGATTATTTCCCGTTGAATCTTGGTACATCCTGGACATATAAATGGAAAAACGACTACCTAAAAAAACCAATCATAGAGAAAATACAAGTAGTCCGTGCGGGTGATGGCAATGAAACACCTATAAAAGAGGTTAAGTATAGTGTTGAGATAGATGCTGAAAAGCCAGATGTAGCGAAAGTTACGTGTCAGTTTTTACCACAAGAACATCATAATACTAATAGAATTAGGTTGGCACTTAACGCAGATGATACTTATATTCAGGATATATCATTGAGGGACAGTTCCTATTACACTACAATCCCAAGTGATCGTAAAGTATGGGAGTTTGAACTAAAAGATTCGTATACTCTACCGCTAACCCTAAGATATAATGCATCCATAGAACATGGAACAAAACGTAATAAAACCAGTTTTGAATATTCAGGTATACAAAAGGATCCAACATATTTACCCTATGAAAGAGAAGATTGTGTTTCTTGGTCAAGTAAATTTCTGTTCATAGTTGGTAGGGATTGTAACAATATTTCAGTAGAGTTTAAATTACCAAAAAGATGGCATGTATCAACACCGTGGCAACGTGTCGGAAGACGCGGATACAAGTATACTGTCAAGAATCCTAAGGAATTGACTGAACCATATCTATTAATTGGAAAACATGCGGAGTTAATTGCAAAATCTGGAGAAACGGAGGTAATGCTTGCTATCGGTGATAGTTTAATAGAATCAAAAGATGAATTACAGGATGTGGTACAAGAACTCATTAGTGTTTATAATGATTTTTTCAATGGTGAACCGACCAATCCAATGTTATTTATCTTTAATCCATATAATCAAAAATTGGGGAATCCAATGAAAGGTGTTGGACAAGGTCAGAGTATTAGCATTCTAATGGATAGAGTATTATCTGATGCACGAAGACATAAATGGGGTCCATTTTTGGCACATGAGGTGTTTCACATCTGGAACGGACAGACCGCACTGGCAAATTTTAGTCGAAAGGAACATTGGTTTAAAGAAGGTGTAAGCGATTACTATGCCGATATTACTGCAGTGCGTCTTGGGTATCTAACTGAGCGCGAATATTTAAATCGTCTGGAATATGCTTGTGAAGCCTATCTGTCCGCATCAACAAAACAAAAAATAACTAATTCACAGGATAGAAGACTTTTGTATAACGGTGGGAATCTTATTACTGCTGCCTTGGACTGTGAAATCCGACAACTAACAGAAAACAGAAAAAGTTTTGACGATGTGTTGAAACAGATGTATGACAAATTTTATAATTCCTCTGAAAGATATACACTGACAGACATTATTAAGATAGTGAATAATGTAGGTGGTAAGGATTTTGAACCTTTTTTCAGTATGTATGTTGACGGGAAAGAAAAACTCCCGCTCTCAGAGTATCTTGGCAAGGCTGGATTCGATGTAGTGATAAAAAACAGTGTAGAATTGCCTACTACAGCGTATGTTTCTCAGGTTATAAGAGAAAGTTTAGGACTTGAAGCACGAGTTATGGTGAGTGCTGTCAACGGTGTGGGTATTGCAAAATTAAAGGAACTGAGCAAAATTGCCAAAGAATGGAGATCCGGTGATACAATTGAATTAACTTATACAGAGACAGGAGAGGAAGATTATGTCACTAATTCCGTGACGTTAAGTGGTCTCTCTGACAAACCACCAATGACACCTGAAATTGTCGTGCAAATCACTGAAAATACAGGACTAACAAAGTTACAACGTGACATCTTAACGGATATATTTAGTAGAAATAAGAAATGATAAGGAGGAAACAATGTTTAACAAACCGAAATACATCGTGCTGTTTATAGTATTTTTGGGATTTTCTATCCTATCAGTTAATTTTCTGTTATATCACAATTTCACAAACGCGGGAAATGTATCACAGGAAAGAGGTGTGGATATTCTGCCACCACCACCGCCCCCGAAACCTATAGTGCGGAAACCTATCGTCAAAAAGATACTAAAACCGCAACTCCCAAAACAACAGGAATCGTGGTTTCCCTCAGAATGGGGTGCAGATGACCGACGTGGTGCCGCAAACCGACTAACATCGCAAAAAGTGTTACAAGCTGCCAGTTTAATCAAAACTGGTAAGGTTTATCAACTTGGTAGAGTTTTTGAAAGTGGAATCCCAGTATTCGGGACGCGCCATTATAGCTTACGTATTCCTGAGATGTCCGGTCCACTCGGAGATAACAAAACCACATGGTTTGAGGAGATATTTAGCGGAGAAATAGGTCAGATCGGTACGCAATTTGACGGACTTGGACATATCGGAATCGGTGACACGTTCTATAATGGATTAAACCGACACAATTTTGCTAAAGCAGAGGGATTAGAAGAACTCGGTGTTGAAAACGTAGGACCTATTGTAACGCGTGGTGTCCTGATTGATGTGGCTGGCTATAAAGGTGTTGATGTACTCGGTGATAGTTATGAAATTACACGCGCTGATTTAGAAGGTGCATTGGATAAACAAGCTGTAAAAATAACACCTGGCGATGTTGTTGTGATTCACACAGGTTGGGGAAAATACTGGATGACTGATAATGATCGCTATAGCAAGACCGAACCGGGAATCGGTATGGAGGCAGGACAATACTTGGTTGACCAGAAAATAGTGATGACGGCTTGTGATAATTGGGGTATTGAAGTTGTTCCAAATCCTGATGAATCGCTCGCGTTTCCAGTACATCAGTTGTTTATTGTCAAGCACGGTATCTATAATCTTGAAAATATAATTACTGAAGAATTGGCTGCTGCAAAAGTCTATGAATTTGCCTTCTGTTTCGCGCCACTTCGTTTGAAAGGTGCATCAGGTTCTCCAGGTAATCCTATGGCAATACATTAAACCTACTGGGACAGAAATCCATCTGTCCCAGTTTTTATATTTCCTTACCGATAGGTGTAAACTTAGTGTTGATTTAAGGGTAGTAGGCACACTCCGTGTGCCGTAAATATCTCTCAGGTAGACGGCACACCAAATCAACGGTATGAATGCCTTTTGGCATTCCCCGGAGTGTGCCTACTACCATGTTGAGTTCCCAAGTAATACCTTACTACACTACATTAACGCTTGTGATAAAATGTGGTAGAATTCTCGAAAACTAAATAACCCTGTAAAAATAGGGGTGTGTAAAGTTTTTTGCATGAACATTATGCAGCTTTTGTATCTGGATACCAATAGCTGTTCCAATCTTTATTTTTATATAAACACTTCCATTTCAGCACAGCGTTGATCCCTTGTTCCTCCCATCTCATAGAAGCTT
>JAJDWI010000161.1 GCA_022825665.1 Candidatus Poribacteria bacterium | reverse complement strand
GTCGTTAGTATTTGGATAATAATAATGTTACGTAAAAGTTCGGTGCGGTTAGGAAACCGCACCTACCGGGTTTGGAACTACCTTAGAAGCGTCTGCCCATGGTGACTGCGCCGCAGACGACTTTGCCACTGCCGACAGTCTTACGTTTACGTTGGAGACTTAGGACAAAGTAAGCTGTGCCGTCTATGCCGTGATGGTCGCGGGTGATTGCCTCGTCGTCCTTGTCTGTGCCATCAGTGTTTTCAAGATATTCACAGGTTAAGAACTCATCAGTGACTTCAAGGGGACGATATGCTTCTTTCAACTCTGGGTCTGGTGGATGCACAAGTCTGTTTCGACAGAAAAAGATTGATGGCTTCCCTGTTTCGTCTACTTTTAGTCTTTGTTTTACTGCGTCTATCTGTTTTGCACGAGACTTTTTCGGTTCTTCAACGCGGAAACCTGCTTGTTTTAGTTGCTCTACGGCATCTTGATCAGCACTGTCTACCGCAGCATAATCAATACGTTCACCTTCTTCGCGGTGGTCCTTTATCATCTTAATGAAATCGGGTTGTGTGAGTTTGGTTTTGTATATCTCTTTGTAGGCATAGACACGACCATCCTTGTCTTTTGCCCACCAGATACAACTTGCGGGGTTGCGGTATCCCCAATCAATGCTGAGAAATCGTATCCATTCATCCGGCACATCAAAGTTGTCAATGATGTGGATGTCGGGTTGGAATTCTTCAAAGACTAATCCTTCTCCTGAGACCCACAGACCTTCGTAACCTCGCTTATAACGTAGCCCTTCAAGGTCTTGGAGTCTATCTACGCGACGTTTGCCTTCGTCTGTGATTTCTCCTGTTAACTGATTGTAGATTTCAGGATTGTCTTTGTATGTCATCTCAAAGAACTCTAATTTACCTGTTTTGGTTTGCTGGCGTATCCAGTGGTTGGGTGTGCTTGGATTACAATCTCCGAGTAGGAATGCGATGGGTGCTGTGCCTGCGCGTTCTGAGACGCGTGCTCTGAGATGATCCCACGATTCGAAAGGCACTAATTCTGCTTGATTGACAAAAGCACCATCGTAAAAATCTGAAAGCATGTTTTCTATTTTGTCTAATCCATTGATGTAAATACGGGAACCGTTCCAGTATTCGAAGAATTCGGGGAGTTCTCCTCCGTATTTTACGATTGGCGTGGGGTTTTGGGATTTATAGGTTGATGGTTTGAATCTGAGGTATTTCTCATAAGTTGGGATGACGTTGCGGTAGACTCTGTTGAGATAGCGGTGGATAAAGGTTAGTCTCGCACCGGGATATTGTCGTGCTAACATGTCAATGTATGCGACACAGCTATAGGTTTTGCCTGCATCGTAAGTGCCGCTTGCGATTTTGATGGGTTTGTGGGATTTGAATAGGTCACGCATCTGTCCATAAGGTTGAAAGCCGTTGGGGTTGTATTGGATGATGGGTGGTCTGGTTTTGGATGATGTGATGATGTTGGGTGCTGGTCTGATTAGCACTTTCTTTTTATTTTCATCATCACTGTCTTCACCATTTACTTTATCCTCATTTTCCACTTTTTTTGGTGGTGGGAGTGCTTTTTGGTACTCCTCCGTGTTTTGATGCAGATGGTTGATTATTTGAGGTGTTTGGTCGTCGGGTTGGGTTGGTTGGTTGGATTGTTCTGCTTTTTGCTGCTGCTTTGAATTCTTGTCTGCCATGCGTACGCTGCTGTCGTATCCTTGTTTTTGGATGTTCTTGCGTCTCATGTAGGTGTTGCATGCGTTAATGATTTTCACGGTGTTGTTGATGCATGGGGTTAGGTCTTTGGATTTCTCAACATCATAATTGCCATTCTCAACACTTTCGCATATTTTTGTTTGTTCGTTCAGCAAATAGTCAAGCATCTCTCCCATTTTTCCTAACTTTTCTTCAACATCGTTATTATTCTGGTTTTCTGTCTGGGTTTCTTTATTTTCGTTTGTCATGGTTGTGCTAATGCTCCTGTTGTTATGTAAGTGGTGTAAATTGCTGTTAATAAATGTAGTCATTTCGAAATGATGTTATAGTTTAACAGATGGTGGTATGGGAAGTGAAATTAATCAAGAGAGTGGAACAATAAATATCTAATATGTTTTATGTGGGTTTCAGAATTTCAGGATTTTCAGGATAAGAGAAGAGGATTTTGGTGTGTTGGGATGTTCTTTTCTCTGAATTGGGTGTTGTCTGAATCGCGGAAGGCGCGGAAGGGGTTTTTGTAATCTGGTGCTGCTATACACCTTTCGCCTCTCCGAAGCTATAGTGTACATGTCACGGGCTGCTACGGGCGGGGGACCTCGCCCCTACAATGAAAAGGGTCAATACAGGTGGAGAACCTGTCAATATGATGAGAAGGGTTAATACGGGTGGGGGACCTCGCCCCTACAATGTTGTCTGAAACAGAATTTTTGGGATAAAAGGTCGATCCTACAGAGAAAACTTTGTTTTGAAAATCATAAGATTTGGAAAACTGAACGGCTCTGCAAACGACTTATAATCACGTTGACTCAGATAGTGTTTAGTGGTATAATATAACGGATTTATGGTAGTTATTTCAAATATAGAAGCGCGATATTTTACATATTACATTTATCAGCAGTAGGGTAAGAATAAAGTACAGGAGGAAGACTAATGAAGCGGAGATTTTTACTTACGTTTATCTTAAGTTTATTATTAATCGCTACTCCATTCGTAATGGCTCAAAAAGAATGGGTTACGGTTAGCGAATCAAAATGGCAAGCAAGTTTCAACGACATCTTTTTTGTAGATACACTCAACGGTTGGATCGTAGGGGCAAACGCAACAATATTAAATACTACCGATGGCGGCAAAACTTGGCAGCAACAACCGAGACAACCCTTTCCTTTCCAAACAGAATTCAAAAAAGTGCGATTTATCACACCTAAACTTGGATGGGTTGTCGGTGAGAATGGAACAGTATTAAAAACAACTGACGGTGGACAAGAGTGGGCAAAATTATCCACTAATACTCGAGTAGCATTATTAGGAGTATCATTCGTTGATGAAAATCACGGTTGGGCTTGTGGTGATGGTGGATTCGTGATGCATACTGACAACGGAGGTGCCTCTTGGCAGTCCCAAGATGTTGGAACTAACAATACCATAGAAGGTATACACTTTATGTCACCTCAAGTCGGTTGGGCTGCAGGGGGTGGTGGCACTTTACTGCATACAAAAGATGGTGGAAACACTTGGATTTTTCAGACAAGTGCAACTGTTAACACACTTGACGCTATTTCAATGCTGGATGATTCCACGGGGTGGGCAGTCGGTGCCGGTGGAGCAGTTGTCGCTACCGCAGATGGAATGAATTGGCAGGTTCAACAAAGTAATGTCCCAAATTCAAATGGAATGCCTGAACCGATCTGGGATGTTCATTTCTTTAATATGAATGTTGGTATAGCAGCAGCTGAATTCGGTGTGATACTTAGAACAATAGATGGCGGAACAACATGGACACCACTTGATTACCGACCCGTTGCTTGCCGCCTTCAAGGTGTCCACATGATAAACGCTAAAGAGGCATGGGTAGTTGGAGATAAGGCAACTATTCTACATACAACCGATGGTGGAGAAACATGGGATGTTGTCTCTAACGCAAACGAACTACGCGCTGTACATTTCAAAAACGATAAACTCGGTTGGGCAGTCGGTTTAGCAGGATGCGTTATCCACACCAATGATGGCGGTAATACATGGGCACCACAAAACAGTGGAGATGTATTTGAACTGTTCGGTGTAGGTTTTGTTGATGAAGATCGAGGTTACATCGTTGGTAGCAATGCAGCATTACTTGAGACACTTGATGGTGGAAAAAATTGGAAAAGTGTAAGTGATCCCGGTGATGAAGGACACGGTAGAGCAGAACGCATAAAGTTTGGTGGGGCAATGAGTTGGAAAAGTGCAATGGCTTGTTATGCGTTGAGCTTCGGAACGGAGAAAAATGCTTGGGCAGTAGGGGAAACAGGTAAAGTCATGTACACATCTGACGGTGGGGATACTTGGAACGGTGTTGACATAGATCCCGGTTTTACGGGTGCAGGTTTCAACAACCTGTTTGGCGTTCATTTTATTGATGCTAATACCGGTTGGATTGTCGGTTTTGGAGGCACAATTGCACAAACAAGTGATGGGGGCATGACTTGGAAACTTACCAGTGGATTTGCTGAATTACAAGATGTGTATGCGATTGATCCACAAAATGCATGGGTAGCTGGAAACCAAGGTACAATTATGGTCACAACCGACGGCGGAAATACTTGGATTGACCAAACAGTACCAACCCAAGAAAACCTTAACGCAATTCTCTTTACTTCTGAGAAAGAAGGTTGGACTGTCGGTGACAGTGGAGTCATCCTTTATACATCAGATGGCGGTGTAACTTGGTTGAAATACCACTCACCAACTACAAATAACCTGAGAGATATTGTAAAATCACCTAATGGCACACTGTGGATAATTGGTGATTCAACGACAATACTCCGCTATTAATCTTTATTCAAAAAATATAGGCACACTCTCGGTAGATGCAGTTTCCTAACCGCATCTATGACATTGAACAAACACCGGTTCGGTTAGGAAAACGAACCATAAGCGTCAATTTAAGGAGAAACGCGTTCGTAGTCGCGCAATTCATTGCGCCTCGGACATTATCGTAGCGGCGAGGTCGCCTCGCCCATATTCTCACATATAGTCCCGTAGGTCGGAGTGAGCAAAGCAACCTCCGACATATATGTTATCTGAACCAAGATTTCCAGGATTGGGAGTTAGTGGGTACATATTCCGTTGTCCAGGATGAAGGACTACCTTTTGCAAAGGAACATCGGCATACAATCTCTTATCCTGAAAATCCTGAAATCTTGAAAATCCTGGTTCAGACAACAAACAATTCAAACGGACAAGAATCACTAAATTGACGCTTATGGTGCGGTTAGGAAACCGAACCTACCGTAGTGTGTAAAAAATTATGGATTCTACTATATAGTCCTTACTACACGCTGTTCACTCAATTGCATATAAATACTATTATGAAATATAATTTCGATTATGAAAGTTCAACAGATACACGGACCAAAAGTAAAACCGTTTCAAGTTACTGAACTTGAGTATTTATTACAAAGTGATTCATTCTCTGTATTTGGTCCGTATGGTTTACAAAAGGAAGGAAAAGTAATAGTAACCCATGCGCCAGCAAGGCTTGACATTATGGGAGGGATTGCAGACTATTGCGGCTCAAATGTCTTTGAGATGCCACTGAACCGTGCTGCTGTAGTAGCATGTCAGTCAAGATGTGATAATAATCTATATGCATTGACATTACATATTAATTCCCAATTAAAACCGAGTTTTCAGATGTCTCTTGACGATTTTTATGCTGAAGGAAACCTAAAATCGTATTCAGAAATTAAAGATATATTTAGTGAGGACACGCGTACTACTTGGGTAGGTTACATACTTGGGAGTTATTTTACATTACTAAAAGAAAAGAAGATTGAAAAGTTCCCGCATGGAGCCGCGATTGTTATCAAAAGTGATATTCCAATGGGGGCTGGTATCGCATCTTCAGCGGCAATTGAAGTTGCAACGCTGACTGCACTCAATCAACTCTATAATCTGAAATTGGATCCAATTGAAATCGCAAGACTCGCACAACTTGTCGAAAATCGTATTGTTGGTGCACCATGTGGTATAATGGACCAATTAACATCTGCAGCAGGAACAGAAGGTAAAATACTGTCTATTCTCTGCCAACCTGACAAAATCCTTGAATATGTTGATTGTCCGCAAAACGTGAATTTTATAGGGATCCACAGCAAAGTACCTCGAAGTACCAGAAGCACTGCTTATATTGATACCCGTACAGCTGCATTTATGGGACTTTCAATACTGAAAAAAGAACTCAATTGGGAGAAATTGAAAGATAATTACTTATGCAATATTTCTGTTAAAGAATTTAGAGAAAAATGTGCGCCTTTGTTACCTAATCAGATGAAAGGTAGCGATTTTCTTGATAAATACGAAGATACTGTTGATTCTGTGACACAGGTAGCCCCAGATAAAATATATGCAGTGAGAGATAGAGTAACCCATCCAATATATGAAAACGAACGAGTAAAACTATTCATAAACGTAATTAAGAACGTAGATAAATTCCCTGAACGTGCCCCTAAATTTCTCAAGATAGCTGGAAAATTGATGTATGAATCGAATGCAAGTTATCGTGACTTTGCAGCACTTGGTTGCCCAGAAATTGATGGAATTGTAGACATTGCAAAAAAGATTGGTGAACAGGGAGGAATATACGGAGCAAAGATCACAGGTGGTGGTGAAGGAGGTACTGTCGCTCTGTTATGCTATGGTGATGTTTCTACATCATTGACACAGATTATCTCCGCATATAAATTAGCGTGGGGGATAGAAACTGAAACATTCAGCGGATCCTCTCCCGGTGCACATGAATTTGGTCACATTGAGTGGGTGTTGAAGGAGAGTGAACCACTTCAACATTTTTAAGTGAAGAAAAGGTAGAATAACAGTTATTGCAATTCATCAGAATAAGTATATCCTTATTGTCGTGAGGTGTTATACTGTAAGACTCTCAAGCCTTACTATTACGATTGGAATACATCCGTGCAAAATCTAAGTGAATACGACAACAAACGGGATTTAGGTGTTACTTGGCGTGCCATCCTCATTGCTATCTTATTGATCCCACCCAACGTTTTTTGGATCATTGAAGTTGAGTGTGTATGGCATTCTGGGCATCCTACGACTATATCTCTGTTTTGGAATGTAGTTCTGAACATCTTTTTTCTGATCCTGCTGAATTTGTTTTTGAAAAAAGTTGCCCCCAAATCAGCATTAACACAGGGAGAGATGATCACCATCTATGCAATGCTTTCAATTGCATCAGGACTTGCTGGGCACGATATGCTCGCACTAACAATTCCAGCACTTCCACATGCATTTTGGTTTGCAACAATTGAAAACGATTGGGCAGATACTTTCCACAGTTATATCCCACAGCATCTTGTCGTATCTGATAAAGATATTATTCGCGGATTCTACGAAGGTGACACACCATTTTACAACGCACAGATCGGTGGTGCATGGATCATGCCTACCTTATGGTGGACATCCTTTATCTTAGCACTCGGTGCTATCATGATCTGTCTAAATGTCCTGATACGAAAACAGTGGACAGAACATGAAAAATTAGCATATCCAATCATACAACTCCCAATGGCAATAACAGAAGGAGGTGGCAGAGCACAACTCTTTAAAAACCGTATTCTATGGTATGGGTTTATCGGTGCTGCTTTGCTAAATGTTTGGCACGGATTAGCGCATTTCTTTCCTATCCTTCCTGATTTTAGTGTGAGACATAATGCAAGGAATTGGGGGGCATTCTTCACAGAAAAACCGTGGAATGCTGTCGGTAATATTCCAGTACCGCTATATCCATTTGTAATTGGATTGGGATTTCTGTTACCACTTGACCTATCATTTTCTCTATGGTTCTTCTATCTGTTTGAGAAAATACAACGTGTATTTGGTAGTGCAGTTGGTATACCTGCTCCATTCCCCTATAGTAGTGAACAATCCATCGGTGGTTGGATGGCAATTTTTGTCATTGCACTTCTGGTTACAAGAAAACATATCATGAAAGTGATCCGTACCATCTTAGGTATTTCAGGAGGTATAGATGACGCGGATGAGCCGATTCGGTATAGGACAGCATTTATTCTAATTATTCTTGCAAGTCTATATATCATCTGGTTCTGTCTGAAGGCAGGGATGACACTTCCTATAATACTTCCCTTCTTTGGATTTTTCTATGCAATCTCTATCGGTATTACCCGTGTCCGTGCTGAACTTGGACCGCCCGCGCATGAAATGGCAGGAATGTGTAATTCACAACAATTTTTGGTCAATATTTTAGGAACGCGTCGTATTGGTCCTAATAATCTCACAGTATTCCCGTATTTTTGGTTTTTCAGTGGTCGCGGTTATCGTGAACATATTATGCCACATCAACTTGAAGCCTTTAAAATGGCTGAACGGGCAAATATGAACACGAAACGGTTAGTATTAGCAATGATAATTGCAGTTGTCCTCGGTTCGCTATCCGCATTCTGGGCAACACTTAGTGAACTTTATCGTCTCGGAGGTGCAGTTACAGGGGCAGGTGGTGGTATTGGTCCTTCTGTTGGACATATTGGTCAATTTGGATGGCTTGCCGGTCTATTCGCTTATCCACGAGACCCTAATGTCCCAGCAATGACTTTTATGGCTGGAGGTATGGGATTTACATTCCTTCTAATGTTTATGAGGATGCGTTTTATTTGGTGGCCCCTACACCCAGCTGGATACCCAATTTCCATGACTTTTGGTGTCGGTTATTTTTGGAGTTGTCTTGTAATCAGCACATTTCTTAAGTGGATGGCACTCCGATTTGGAGGTCCAAGCACATATCGAAAAATGATCTTCTTCTTCTTTGGAGTAATTCTTGGCGAATACTGCGTAGGTGCGTTCTGGAGTGTCCTTAGTGTCATTATACGTGAACCGATTTACGACTTTGCACCAGGATAATATACATCATGAAAATACACTTTATTTATTTGGTTTTAATCATAATATGTCTTTTTCTTTCAATAAACACCTTCGCTGCAGACGAGGGTTCACATGCCGCTGAGTTTCTTAGTCATGGTGTTGGTGCTCGTGCACTTGGAATGGGTAGTGCATTTGTTGCAATTGCCGATGATGCGACCGCTACATACTGGAATCCTGCAGGTTTAACTAAAGTTAAAAAACATAGTTTTTCTGCTATGTATTCTGATACCTTTAGTACAGGGGATGGTGGTTTTCTCAGTAAAGGATTAGTCAGTTATAACTTTGTCAACTATGTCCATCAAATAGAGGAAATCGGTAGTATTGGACTAAGTTGGATTCGTCTCGGAATTGACGATATACCTCGCACTACTTTCATAGACATTGACAATAACGGTAGGCTTGGAGATTTTCAGGACATCAATGGAAATGGTGTGAAAGATGACGGTGAACCATATATTGATAGACCTACAGTGGCAGATTATTTTAGCAATACGGACAACGCATTGTTAATCTCCTATGCCCGACAAATTCATTCAATGGTTGCCGTTGGTGGAAACCTTAAACTTCTCAGTCAGTCAATATATGAATATACTGGCAGAGGTTTCGGTATTGACATCGGTTTTATTCTTTCCCCATATAAGGGATTGCGAATCGGAACTTTACTTCTTGATGCAACAGGAACACAAATACGTTGGAACACTGCAGATAATCCAGCATTCACTCGCGGTCGAAGACTTCGTTTTGGTAGTGCCTATCAATTTACATTTCCAAGTTTTGGTAAAGGCAGTATAGGTTTAGATTTTGAAACTGACCAAGGTGATTTTGAGGAAGATACAGAAAACGAAACACAATCCAACAACGATAATTCTGATCAATCAGTTAACGAAAATACTACAGTCTCAGGTGGCGGTATTCTGTCAAGAATAGGTGCAGAATATATACTTTTTGATACGCTTGCCTTACGATGTGGATGGAATGGAAAAGGACTCTCATTAGGATCAGGAGTTCAATTGCAAGTTAGTAATATGACCTTTTTTGTTGACTATGCATTTAATACCCACACACTTGGTGGATCACAACGTATTTCTGTTTCTGGACAATTTTAGCCAATGCTATAATTAGTTACCCATGCATTTGAAAATTCACCGGCTCTATGTGCAAAAATCCTAACTAAGAAACCATAATTTCCATACGATAATTTACTCTCAATATGTTTGACTTTGCTAAGTGTCTGTGATAACCTATGCTTATTATTTATTTAAATTGGAAGGTAAAAAATTAGTTAATGGAACATATTATTGAACAACTTATTGAAGGGCTTCCAAGCGTAGTCCTTTTTCTTATTATAGGTGTAACACTATATATTCTCGGTAAAGGAGCAGATTGGCTTGTTGATGAAGCGGTTGTCCTTTCAACCCAATGGGGTTTAGGTAAAGCCGTAATTGGTGCAACAATAGTCAGTATTGGAACAACAACCCCTGAAGCGGCAGTTTCAGTGTTGTCAGCAATACAAGGAAAACCGGGACTTGCACTTGGAAATGCAGTCGGTTCAATTATATGTGATACAGGACTTATTTTAGGTTTAGCGTCACTAATTGCCCCCCTATCATTTAACAGACAATTAGCATCCCGCTTATCTAATGTTCAAGTAGGTGCTGGTATTCTCATGGTATTGGCATGTGTCCCTTGGTCCTCACCTATAAAAGCCTTTAGTGAAGGTGGTGTTCTTCCTCAATTCATGGGGTTCATTTTCGTTGTATTGTTAGGATTGTATATCTGGCAATCTATACGATGGGCAGGTACCGCCACACAGGATACTGAGAATGAAGATGATATAGAATCTGGTAGTTCAAATACTTTCCTTACCCTTATGAAACTCATTGGTGCAATCGCAATTGTTGTAATCTCAGCACAAATACTAATTCCAACAGTGAGTGTTCTTGCAGTCCGGTTTAAAGTGCCAGAATCAATTATTTCCTTAACATTGGTAGCATTTGGCACTTCGCTTCCAGAACTTGTAACAGCGATTACAGCAGTTAGGCGAGGGCACGGTGAGTTAGCAGTTGGTAACATCATCGGTGCTGATATTCTCAATGTACTATTTGTTGCGGGGGTTTCCGCTGCAGCGACAAAGGGTGGTTTAGTAGCAGATGCACACTTTTTCCAATTTGCATTTCCCGCTATGTTGTTTATCCTTATTGTTTTCCGTTATGGTATTTTCGTCTCTGGTAGCCAGTTGAAACGTCCTTTCGGTGTGGTTTTAGTTGCGGTCTGGCTTGTGGTCCAAGTTCTTAGCGGTTTCTTAGGCATAGGTACACATTAGGGTACAATTCCATATAGGAACACTGTAAATTATGTCTGAACCTCAATCTATTAATTTTCGTTTCAGAATAACGTGAAACGAGTAAGATTACTATGGGACGTGCAAACAGGCACTCACCTTAGAACATTGCAAGGTCATACAGGATTGGTTTATACAGTGGTATTCAGTCCGGATGGTAAGACACTCGCAAGTGGAAGCCGTGACGGGACCTTGCTGCTATGGGATCTAACGTCTGAATCAGTTGATTAGGAATTCCTGAAGCAATACGAAACTGTGAAGTTCCTTGCTTAAGAATATTCTGTGCCACAAAATATCGGTTTGTCCACAAAACCGTCTTACCACTATTCTATTACTAAGTCCATCCTCTTTACCAACCCAAAATTACACTCCCATATATACGAATTAGTGCATCCACAAACTGCGTAACAGTAAAATATGTGATGCTTTAACGCAGGAACGTATTAAAATAACAGGATAAATTTATAGTGAAAAAATTGTTATATTCGGTTTTAGTTTTTTGGCTTTCAATATCCCTTTTAGCACCAAGCACATTAGCTGAAGACTACACGCAATGGAATTTACCAACAGGTGCAAAAGCACGACTTGGTAAAGGTAAAATAAATGGTATAACTTATTCACCAGATGGGAAACGTATTGCAGTTGCAAGTAGTATAGGTATTTGGATTCACGATGCACAGACAATGGAAGCACTTAACTTACTGACAGGACATACAGGTATTGTCAGAAGTGTAGCGTTTAGTGCTGATGATTTGATATTAGCATCTGGAAGTGGTGACAACACCATACGGACGTGGGATGCTCGGACCGGTACTCATATTCAAACACTGACAGGACATTTATCTTCAGTTTATAGTGTTGTGTTCAGTCCAGATAGCCAAAAAATTGCAAGTGGGAGTACTGACAGCACTGTCCGAATCTGGGATGTACGAACAGGTACAACACTATATATTCTGACAGATCATTCTGGCATAGTATCAAGTGTCGTATTCAGTCCTGATGGTTCCACATTAGCAAGCGCGAGTTGGGACAAAACCGTACGGACGTGGGATGTGTTGTCAGGTGAACCTATATCAACATTTTCAGGACATACGAAAAATCTCTTGACATTAGACTATAGTCCGGATGGAAAATATCTTGCGAGTGGGAGTTGGGACAGAACCGTTCGTATATGGGATGTGCAATCAGAGAAAAACCTGCAAACCTTAACAGGTCATAAAGGAGGAGGTGTGATGTGGGCGAAATTCAACCCTGTCTTTAGTAGGATACTTGTTAGTGCGGGGGCATGGGACGGTACACTCCGTATGTATGATATACATAAAGATGAACCAATTAAGATATTAAAAGGACATAATACGGGAGGCTTAACGACAGCAGCATATAGTCCTGATGGAAAGATGTTGTTGAGTGGAAGTTCTGATGGGACATTATGTCTGTGGAATTTAGAAATTGACTCACCTATACATAGAATTAAAGGATATTGGAATAATATCGATAGTGTTACATACAGTCCGAATGGAAAGATGATTGCAAGTGGTGGAAGTTGGGACAGAACCGTGCAATTGTGGAATGCAGATACGTATATGCTGCAAAACCTGTTGATTGGACATTCATGGGAAGTAAATTGTGTGGTATTCAACCCGGATGGAAAGATAATTGCAAGTGCAGATTCAAATAGAAACGTACATTTATGGAATGTACAGACTGGAGCTGCTATTCTAACACTCCCAAAACATAAAAATGGAGTATGGAACATTGCATTTAGTCCAGATGGAAAGAAATTTGCAAGTGAAAGTGGAGAAAATACAATACATTTTTGGGATTTACAAACCGGGACAATTCTTCAAACACTAACAGGTCATACTGAAGCAGTAGTTAGCATTGTATTTAGTCCAGATAGTAAAACCTTGGCAAGTGGTAGTTGGGACAAGACAATTCGTTTATGGGATGTACAGACGGGTGAAACTTTGCATGAATTGACTGATCATACAGATAGAGTCAGTTGTGTTGCATTCAGTTCAGATGGAAAGATGTTAGCAAGTGGCAGTTGGGACGATTCTATTTATTTGTGGGATGTTCAGTCATGCAAATCCATAAGAGTTATCAATCTTCGGTGTCAAAACCCCGCTGCTTTAGCTCGGGGATGTAGACACCGCAAATACTTTGACTTTTAGGTGAAATATGGTATCCTAATAGGACGACTTCCGTGCAGATATTTGTAGTATCTGTCCACCCGATAAATGGGAAGTATTAACCTTTCAAGGTAGTAGTGATATGCCATTAAAAACACATAAGATTGCTTTAGATCCGAATAACAAACAGCGGACTTGGTTTGCTCAGCAATGTGGTTATGCGAGATTTGCCTATAATCATGCCTTAGCAGATTTTAAGTCAGCCTTAGCTAATGGTGAGTTTCTCTCCGCATCAAAGTTGAATGAAAGATTTAATGTTGCTAAGCAAGCATTTGCTTGGACAAAGACACAAGATCAAGTTGTTGCGAACAGAAGCATTTTTGTGAACCTCTCAGCTGCTATTGGCAATTGGGTATCCAAACGTGCGAGATTTCCGAAGTTTAAGAAGCGTGGTAAAAAAGATGCTTGGACGACAAATAACCAATCTGTTCAAGTAGAAGGCAAACGTATCAAACTCCCCAAAATCGGATGGGTCAAGATGTTTCAATCGTTGCGATGGACAGGAAAACTCATGAAAGTTACGATCAGCAGAACAGCACATCGATGGTTTGTATCCATAACAGTAGACACAGAGGACACCGAAGCTGTTGATAACTCAACGCATCCTGTTGTTGGTATTGATGTCGGTATAAACACATTAGCGACGTGTTCTGATGGCAGTAAATATGATAACCCAAGACCGCTAAAACGGTATGAAAGGAAGTTGACACGCGCACAACGTAGGCTCAGTAAGCGGGTAAAAGGTTCACAAAATTGGATAAGTCAAAAGCGTAAGGTCGCACGCATCCACTATCGCATCGCGTGTATCCGAAACGATGCCCACCATAAAGCAACAACAGCTATTGTCAATAAGGTATCTGCTATCGGTATTGAGACACTCAAGGTTACCAATATGCTCAAGAATAAGAAACTCGCAAAAGCAGTGTCAGATACAGCATTAGGTGGGTTTCTCTCTAAACTCAAGACCAAAGCAGAAACACTTGGAATACCTGTCACAGAAGCATCGCAGTTCTATGCGAGTAGCAAAACCTGTAGCAGTTGTGGACATAAGAAAAAGAACTTGACACTTTCCGAAAGAACGTATCATTGTAGTCAATGTGATGTTTCTATAGATAGAGATGTCAACGCTGCAATAAACTTAAGAAATGTCGCGGTAGGGCATACCGAGACAGAAAACGCTTGTGGAGTCCAAGTAAGACCTCACGCAGAGGCACGAGAGACGGAAGCAAGAAAAGCCGTTTGGAAGCAACAACTGCTGCCAATATAAGAGCTAAGAATCCCCCACGCTTTAGCTGGGGGAGTATGTCAAGACAAAACATACACATAATATTAGTAGTGTGGTATTTAGTCCGGATAACACGCCCCTTGCAAGTGGCAGTTGGGACAAAACCGTTCGTTTATGGGATGTACGGACAGGTACACACCTTTGGACATTTTCCGGACATACAGATAGTGTCAGAAGTGTTGATTTTAAACCTAATGGTAAAACCCTTATTAGTGGCAGTTCGGACGGTACAGTACTCGTTTGGGAACTCAAGACTGAAAAGTAGAATAATAGTAAGTTACCTTTTCGGGTTACACTACATCAACATTGAATTCCGGCTTCAGATAATTCACATTGATATTAAAAAGGTGGGGCAGTCAAACGCACAAAGGAGCGTGACACCTCATCCAACTCCTCACGGACAGCAGTATCTAATTTCCAACCTACACCTCCGAGTGTATCATCCAATTGTTCAATTGTATCACTTCCACTGATAGCAACAGTAACCTCTGGATGTGATACGACCCATGCAACAGCAAGTTGTGCTGGGGTTTTACCTAACTCATCTGCAAGTCGTTTGAGTGTTGAAAGCACCTGTCCGGTTGCACCACGCATTCTACGATTATACTCATCTGGATAACGTCTTGCCCAGAGTGTGCCTTCAGGTGGCGGTTCATCTGGAGAATAAACACCACTCAATAATCCAACTGATAACGGACTATAGCACATCACGCCAAGACCTTCTTCACGCACTAATCCAAACATCTCTGTTTCCAAGTCTCTATTCAATAGATTATACATATTCTGAACGCACATATACGGTGTAGCGTTTATGCTATCAGTAATCCAGAGTGCTTTACAAACTTCCCATGCCTGATGGTTACAACAACCAAGATAACGAACCTTACCAGAACTCACCAAATCGTCTAAAGCCCGTATTGTCTCCTCTTGTGGCGTTGTATCATCCGTCATGTGAATAAGATAGACATCAATATGGTCCGTATCCAGTCGTGAAAGTGATCGGTCTATCTCACGCATGATATGGTAACGCGATAACCCATAATCATTTGGACCTTGCCCAATATGACTACAAACTTTAGAAGTAATTACTACATCATCACGTTTCCCTTTGATAGCCTTACCAAGAATAACCTCGGAACGACCAATGTTGTCGCGATCATCCATCGGACCGTATACATTGGCACAATCAATCAGGTTTATTCCAGAATCAATTGCATGCTCAATCAACTGTTGAGCAGCATTCTCATCCGATTGTCCTCTGAATCCTAATCCTAAAGCGAGTGGACTGACCTTCACACCTGCTTTACCAAAATTGACATATTCCATAACTTTCCTCCTATAAATGTGCTCGTGTTAATGTTCGTAATGCTTCAACAAGTCGCTGCATATCTGCTGGTTTTGGTGCGGAAAACATTAAAGATTCACGCGAAATAGGATGCTCAAATTGAAGTGTTCGTGCATGCAATGCTTGTCTTTTTAGGTTTATAAGTGCATGTTTTATTGGCAGTGTGTCCGCATCCTTCATAGCCCGTTGTTCCCCTCCATAGATTGCATCCCCAGCAACAGGATGACCGATATGTTGAAGATGAACACGTATTTGATGTAACCGTCCTGTTTCCAATGTGAGTTGTATGAGTGAGAATTTGTTATATATTTCTAATACCTGATAGTGTGTAATAGCATGCCTACCACTGTTTTCAACAGTTGTCATTCGTCGACGGTCACGTCTACTACGAGCAATTTGTGCATCAATCGTTCCTGTGACCTCAGAGGGAACACCACATACAACAGCGACATATTGACGAGTGATGGTATGCTGTTCAAACTGCATGGACAGTTCACGATGCACAACATCAGTTTTGGCAACAATGAGAACTCCAGAAGTGTCTTTGTCCAATCTGTGAACGATACCCGGTCTCTCTACTCCACCGATACCAGACAGATCAGAGCAGTGTGCAAGCAAAGCGTTGACAAGTGTTCCACTGTTCACACCGCTTGCTGGATGAACAAGCATTCCTGCTGGTTTATTCACTATCATCAAGTGGTTATCTTCGTAAAGGATATCAAGTGGAATTTTTTCTGGAAGGACAGATTCTAAAGGTCGGGATTCAGGTAGTTTAAGACATACTTTATCACCGAAACGGAGCGTATAACTCGGTTGATTGATAATTTTATCATTTACGGTAACAGTGCCATCGCGTATCAGTTTCTGTAGGTAGGTTCGCGATATATCATCAGTTGCACCAATCAGAAATCGGTCCAACCGTTTTCCTTTTTGTTCTACTTGGATGTGATAAACTTTCGCATTGTTTTCCATAATGAATATGGAGCAATTTGTCAGAATTAACTAACAGAAGTGGATATGCGGAGTCCTGCGGAAGGTGTGTTTGGAGGTCTTTTATGAATTACAATCTCAATATCGTGATCTAATTTTCCGAGAAATGACAGTAAATGATCAAGAGTACAGTCGGTGAGTCTACCCTTCATAAGTGTTGTGAGTTCATTTTTATTTATACCCAGAATCTTGGCTGCTTCTATTTTACTGTAGCCACGTTTTGTTATAATGTCATATATTATTGATGCAAAGCGAACTTTCATGAGTTCTTCCTCAGGATTTGGAAATCCTAAATCCTTGAAAACATTGCCGCTACCAATCTCATATTCAATTTTTTCTTTATTCATTTTTATTTCCCTCATGTGCAAGATTTTTTGCCCAATTTAAACGAGAGCGAATTAAATCAATCTCTTTTTTAGGAATGGAATAGATTTTTAACCCGTCACAGCACCTTCAGATGCTGATGAGACAGAATTTGCATATTTCGCCATTACACCACGGGTATAACGTGGTTCAGGAGGAGTCCACTTCTCAAAACGGGCTTGAATTTCAGCATCAGTGAGGGAGACATCAAGTCTACGTGACTCAGCATCTATCACTATTTCATCACCTTCCTGCAGAATAGCAAGTGGACCACCTGTTGCTGCTTCAGGAGCAACATGACATATCATAAAACCGTGTGTGGCTCCAGAAAATCTTCCATCTGTCAAAAGAGCGACATCTTCACTTAATCCTGCGCCGACGATTGCTGCAGTTACCCCTAACATCTCACGCATACCAGGACCTCCGATTGGACCTTCATATCGGATAACTACTACATCTCCGGGTTTTATTTCACCACCTTTTATAGCAGCAAAAGTGTCTTCTTCACGTTCGAAAATACGTGCAGGTCCACGATGCAATGTCTTCTTCTGTCCAGCTAACTTAATTACACATCCTTCGGGGGCAAGATTACCACGTAAGATTGCAAATCCTCCAGTTGGTTTAAGTGGTGCATCCACCGCTCTGACAACTTGCTGCCCTTGAGTTTCAGCAGCTAATTCTGCTTCTTCACCGATAGTTTTACCAGTAACAGTAAGTTCATCAGTATGGATTAAACCTGCTTCTGCAAGTCGTTTTGCTAAGAACTGTATTCCACCTGCTTCATATAGATCGGTAGCGACGAACTGTCCACCTGGTTTTAGGTCTGCCATTACCGGAGTTCTCTGACTAATGTCGTGGAAATCCTCAAGCGTCAGTGGGATTTGTGCTTCGTAAGCAATAGCGAGAAGATGTAAAACACCGTTGGTAGAACCACCCGTAGCAGCAACAGATGTAATTGCATTCTCAAGAGATTTTCGTGTAATGATTTGACTGGGACGACGATCAGCGGCAAGCATATCCATAACAAGTTTCCCTGCTTTGTAGGCTTCATCGTCTTTCTCCTCTGCTACGGCAGGGACACTACCACTTCCCATCGGTGCAATTCCTAACATTTCAACAGCAGTCGCCATCGTATTGGCTGTAAATTGTCCGCCACAGGCACCAGGACCGGGACATCCTTTACTAATAAGATCATCTAATTCCTCTACTGTGATAGTACCTTCAGAATGTTGTCCGACCGCTTCAAACACATCTTGAATCGTGACATCTCGTCCTTGAAATTTTCCCGGCATTATTGATCCACCGTAGAGGGTAAGAGAGGGTATATCTAAACGTGCTAATGCCATAACAGTTCCCGGCACAGTTTTATCACAACCACACAGTGCAACAACTGCATCAAACATATTCCCTATAGAGACCAACTCTATTGAATCTGCTATTACCTCACGACTAATTAGTGAGGTTTTCATCCCCTCGGTTCCCATTGTAATACCGTCAGAAATACTGACAGTATTGAATTCGAGAGGTGTTCCTCCTGCATCACGAATACCTTGTTTGACCTTTGCAGCAAGTCGTCTTAAATGGAAGTTACAAGGACCTATCTCAATCCATGTGTTCGCAACCCCGATAATGGGTTTGTCAAGGTCTTCCGGTGAAAGTCCGCCATCACCGAACATAAGCATTGTACGCGCAGCGGCGCGGTCAGGTCCATCTGTAATCACAGAACTTCGTGGTTTGAGTTCATTGGACATTTGTTCGTCCTCCTAAGAAAAAAGAGCGATTGCCATTGATAGGATAAAAGTTACAACAATGCAATAAAGTATTATTATGCAATAAAGTATTATTATCTACATAGTAAATTCATAAACAAGGTCAATGTCTGGAGCATCTTTGAGTCTTAGTATAATGGTTCCTGCTTCTACGCGATAGGCTTTTTGGTACATTGTTTTGATTGGTGTTAAATCAAACTGATATTCTTCAGTCGGATATGCCTCGCAGGTGTCACCATTAGCATTATGAGCGATATATATTGGCAGCTGTACGGGGAATGATTCAAGAAAAGATTCAGAAGCAACCAATGTGAATAGATGAGTTTCACATCCACCACTGTATGACAGGTTAACCTTCAATACATCACCATCAACCGTGGCAGAATTCAGGGCGAATTCGTCAGTTCCGAACCTATCACCGGCATCACCAATAAAAACGCTACCTATAAGTGGTGTATCATCGTGTATAACATCACCATTGGAAACAGAGGTTAATTCATCAGGTTTTGTCTGCAACTGATTATTGAATTGCTGACATCCTATTGAAAGTGGAATGAACATACACAGAATCAATCTTATGAAGTAATTTAGTTTCATATTGCCATCCTATTATAAATACAGACTACTGAATTCCTATCCAACTACTAAACACACCGCCATATTTTGCAATGAGACCTGCAAAGACCACTGATACCATAGACATCAATTTTATCAGAATGTTAAGGGAAGGACCGGATGTATCTTTGAATGGATCCCCGACGGTATCACCAACAACGGTAGCTTTGTGTTGCTCTGAGCCTTTTCCCCCGTACTCTTTCTCGTGTTTACCTTCTTCAATAAACTTCTTAGCGTTATCCCATGCACCACCGGCGTTTGCCATCATGATTGCTAAAACAAAACCAGTTGCTAATCCCCCTGCAAGCAAGCCTAATACACCACCGACATTAAAGATCAAACCTACTGCAACAGGAACAACAATAGCAATGAGTGACGGGAAAATCATTTCCCGTTGTGCACCAACAGTTGAGATACTGACACAACGTGCATAATCAGGTTTCTCTTCACCTGACATAATTTTTGGATTTGCGCTAAACTGACGGCGTACCTCTTCTACCATAGCACCAGCTGCCCGTCCGACAGCTTTCATTGTCAATGCGCAAAAATAGAATGCCATAACAGCACCAATGAAAAGTCCGATGAGAACTTGAGGGTTCATCAATGTTACATTGTAATAGTCCATAAATTGGCTTACAGAAACCTTGAGTGTTTCCACTGCTTCACCATCAATGAGAAGTGTCTTTTTATCAGCCAAGTAAATTAGACCGTGTCGGATTTCTTCAAGGTAGGCTGCAAGGAGTGCCAGTGCTGTCAACGCTGCAGAACCAATTGCAAAACCTTTCCCAGTTGCTGCAGTTGTATTACCGAGAGCATCTAACTGATCCGTTCGTTCTCGGACGCTTTCATCAAGTTTTGCCATTTCAGCGTTTCCACCAGCGTTATCTGCAATAGGACCATAAGCATCAGTTGCAAGTGTAATACCGAGTGTTGCCAGCATACCTACGGCAGCAATTCCGACTCCGTAAAGTCCCATCAATGGATCAGACGCACCCCCCGGTAGATAGTAACTAATGGCAACAGCAGCAATTATCGTAATAACAGGAATTGCAGTTGATTCCATCCCAACAGCAACACCTTCAATAATAACTGTTGCAGGTCCGGTCTGTGCCTGTTTCGCGATAGCACGCGTAGGTTTATATTCGTGTGAGGTGAAGATTTCAGTGACTTTACCAATAACTAATCCTGCTATAAGTCCTGCTACAATTGCTCCCCATACCTGCCATTCATTATTAAAACCTTCTTCCTTACCTAAATAGAGTAAGACAGGAAGTGAAAAAACTGCAATACCGATTGCACTACCGTTGATACCAAGGTTTAGGGAACCCATTAACTGTTTCATATCTGCCCCCTCTTTTGTCCGTACAAGATAAATACCCAAAATGGACAAAATTACACCTATGCCTGCAATAATCATTGGTGCAGAGAGGTATTTCAGTTGTAGTGCCAAATTAGTTTGGTCTTTAGCAGCAACTGCTGCTACGCCGAGGGCGGCTGTGGCAAGTATTGAACCAGCATAGGATTCGTATAGGTCAGCACCCATACCAGCAACATCACCAACGTTATCACCAACGTTATCTGCAATAACAGCGGGATTACGTGGATCATCTTCAGGGATTCCTGCTTCAACTTTCCCAACTAAGTCAGCACCCACATCTGCTGCTTTGGTGTAAATACCACCGCCGACACGAGCAAATAGTGCTTGGGTAGAAGCACCCATACCAAAACTTAGCATTATTACAGTTATCTGAGGTAACGGATTGACTCCTAAAAAGTCGGGATTAATCTTTGGAAAAATGTAGTAGAGTATCAGGAACCATCCGGTAATATCAAGTAGTGCAAATCCTACAACGATCAATCCCATTACCGCACCAGCACGGAAGGATACTTTTAAACCTGCGTTGAGACCTTTCATTGCAGCACTTGTAGTGCGTGCGGATGCGTTAGTTGCAGTCTTCATGCCTAAAAATCCGCACAGTCCAGAAAAGAAACCACCTGTAAGAAAAGCAAATGGCACGACCTGATTTTGTGCTTTCAGAACAAAAGCCATAAAGATAAAGATGATACAAAGGACAGCAAAAACGATGCCGACAACTTTATACTGCTGTCTTAGATATGCCATTGCACCTTCGCGCACAGATTGCGCGATGTCACGCATCGTTTCATTTCCCTCGTCCTGTTTCATTACAGAACGATAGAAATGATATGCAAATCCTAAAGCAATAAGTGAACTGATTGGGGCGATCCACCATAATGATGGAACTGGTGGAGGAGATTCTGATTGGGCAAAAGCCGTGGTGGCTAAATTCAGAATTGGTAAGTAGAGTAGAAATATCTTCCAATTTAGCCACCGTCTTTTGCAAGTGATTTCACGCATTAAATACCTCTTTTTAATATGTTATTCGTAATCCCAATTAAAATATTTGAGTGCTTGTCCAACAAGGTAAAGCGAACCTGAAATGCAGATCAAATCATTTGAGGACGCAGACGATAGTGCTTTAGAAATGGCATCATCGGGTGTGGGACATTGTGTTGTCTTCTTACATATACCAGACCAAGCAGCTTGTATCGTATCAGCGGGTAATACTCGAGGATTGTCTGTAACTTGTGTGGCAATCACGAAATCTGCTATCTGTGAGACTATTTCGCCTATTGCTGACAAATCCTTGTCCTTCAAAATACTAACGACAAAAATCACTTGATTGTAACGAAAATAATCACGGATTGTCTTACATAATGCATCCATTGATATTGGAGAATGTGCACCATCAAGCAAAATAAGTGGAGACGACATTATTCGTTGAATACGTCCATGCCACTGAACATTCTCAAATCCCGCATAAACACTTTCTTTTGAAATTTCAAATCCTCTCAGTTTAAGACATTCTATCCCTGCAATTGCTGTCAATGCATTAACATACTGGTGTTGTCCTAACAATGGTAACTTTAACTGTTTATAATGTTCTAAGGGTGTCTCTAAGTCAAATTGTTGTGCTATTGGTACAAAATCTGAATCCCTAACAGTTTGTGTTACAGATGTATCTTGATTATCCTCAGAAAATTCATTGACATCAACGATTGATGCATTTCGTTCATTTGCAACTTGATTTATAATTGATCGTGCATCAGAATGTTGCGGTGCAAGTGCTAACGGACACCCTTGTTTTATTATTTCCGCTTTTTCACTTGCTATCGCTGTATATGTTTTCCCTAATATAGTCGTGTGTTCTAAACCAATCGGGGTAATAACAGTTGTCACAGGTGAAACTACATTAGTTGCGTCAAGTCGTCCACCTAAACCTACTTCTATAACGGCAAAATCTGTTTCTTGTTCAGCAAAATATACAAAAGCAAGCGCAGTGTAAATTTCAAAAAAAGAAACACGTCCGAATTCCAACTTTGAAATAGTTTCAATTGCAGGTTTGAGTTTGTTGATATATGTTGTAATTTCTGATTCTGAAATAAGGTTACCGTCAATCCGACACCTTTCTCTTGGTGTAATGAGATGTGGGGACGTATATAAACCCGTTTTATACCCTGCATGTGTTAGGACTGATGCGATGATCGCTGCTGTTGACCCTTTACCTTTACTCCCCGCGACATGGATGACTTTTAATCTCTCGTGTGGATTTCCAAGTAATTCCAATAACTGCGTAATACGATTGAGATTATAGAACCTTGCTTGACGTGCAAAGTCCACACTTCTTTCATAATCTATGAACTGCTCAATATAAGCAACTGCCGCTTTATAGTCCAACTTTAAATTGATCTTATCGGTTATAGTACACGAGTGTACCTACTTTAGATACTCATAAATTGGGAATTGTGAACAGAATTCTGTGACCTTTTCTTTTATACGACGTTTGATAGAGGCTTTTTGTCTATTTTCAAGCACTTCAGTCATAAAGTCAGCAATTTGAAGCATCGCATCTTCTTTCATGCCGCGTGTTGTAACCATCGGTGTTCCCAGTCGTATTCCGCTTGTTGTTTTCGGTTTCCTTTTGTCAAAAGGTATCGTATTTTTATTTACAATAATACCTGCATCTTCAAGGTGATCTGCAGCTTGTCTGCCACTCAATTTCTCATATTTGGAACTCAAGTCAAGTAACATCAGGTGATTCTCAGTTCCACCACTAACTAAACGGAAACCATTTTCGATTAACCTCTCAGCAAGTGCCTTTGCATTTTTTACTATTTGTTCTTGATATGTTTTAAATTCTGGTTCACTTGCTTCTTTGAAAGCAACCGCTCTTGCAGCGATAGTGTGTAGAAACGGACCTCCCTGCAAACCGGGAAACACCGCTCGGTCAATTTGTGCTGCATATTCTTCTTTACACATTATCATCGCACCACGCGGACCTCGTAATGTTTTATGAGTCGTAGTTGTAACCACATCACTGTACGGGACGGGATCAGGATGAACGCCACCTGCAATAAGACCTGCGATATGTGCTATATCAGCGAGAAGATATGCTCCTACTGAATCAGCGACATCACGCCACGCTGCAAAGTCAAATTGCCGTGGATATGCTGTTGCTCCAACAACTATCAGTTTTGGACGATATTCTGCAGCGAGTTGACCAACCTGATCCATATCTATTAACTCTGTTTCTGCATCTACTCCATAAGCAACTACATTATAATAACGTCCAGAAAAATTGACCTTATCACCATGACTCAAATGTCCACCATGACTCAGAGACATCGCGAGGATTGTATCTCCGGGATCAAGAAGTGCGTGGTATGCTGCCATATTGGCTTGCGTTCCGGCATGTGGTTGGACATTCACATGTTCAGCACCAAAAAGGGCTTTGGCACGGTCAATTGCAAGTGATTCAACGTCATCCATAAACTCGCAACCGTTATAGTAACGTTCACCGGGATATCCTTCAGCGTATTTGTTCGCTAAGATACTTCCCTGTATTTCCATGACGGCTCGACTCGCATAGTTTTCGGAGGGAATCAACATCAGAGAATTCTGTTGACGTGCCAAGTCATTGGTGGTAATCTCAACGATTTGAGGGTCAACTTCTGATAATATTTTATTCATATATTTTCACCATATACAACTTGACATCTTGATAAACATGTAAAAATCAAATTCTAACATAAATATTATACAATTTCAAGAAAAGTTGACAACTTCACATTCACATGTTATATTAGTGGTAACGGATTTTCGTTACTTCATCTTTTCTACACAATGACATGCTGATTCATATTATGTCTCAATTCACACATTTTAGAAATATTACTCTCTTTACTTTTCTGCTTATATTAACGATCTTTTTATGGGGTTGTAACTCCCAAGATGATATACAGAAAACTACTCCGACAACACAAGATTCCACATCAGCAAAAGTAACCCCTCCTATTAAACCTCCACGACCTGAAGATTGGCACATGTTCATGAATGACTTGCAATTTTCGGGAAAGAGTCCTGAACAAGATCTAAAACCACCTTTGCAGTTGTTATGGAAATTTAAAACCGGTGGTCCTCTATCTGCCTCACCTGTGATTGCAAATGGAATTCTATATATCGGATCTGCTGATGGAAAAATGTATGCATTAGACGCAAAAAAGTGGGATATAAAATGGGTATACAATGCTGGTAGTTCTATCCGTTTTTCTGCTGTCGTTTGGGGTGGTCAAGTATATTTCAATACACGCAATAACAAATTTTATGCACTTGATGCTGATTCAGGAGAATTGGTATGGGATTTCAAATCACAAGGTTGGATGGATTCTCCACCTGTTGTATTTGAGGGAATTGTTTACACGGGTGCTTACCCATCGCGGATTTATATGTTGGATGCGTTCACCGGTAAACTCAAATCTGAACGACAACGCAAAGTTACAATTAATGGTGTTGAATATGGCTGCTCTAATGGAGAGTTTCGACCTGTTTTTCCACAACACAATACGAAATTGTGGCGTAGTTACACAGAAGCAAGTGAGAGCTTTCCTGTCTCAGCCAACGGCTATGTCTATATTGGTGCGCGCGATGGGAAGATCCATGCCATCAATTTATCAAATAAAACTGAGACTTGGTCATATCTGGTTGATGGACCTGTTGATGCAGCACCTGCAATTGCAGATGGTGTGCTATATACATCTTCCACAGATGGTTATATCTATGCTTTTACAAATGCAGTTGAAGGAACATCAGTTACTAAAGACACACGAAAATACGGTATTGTCGCACGTGATAATGCCCCTGTATATAAAGAAAAAGATGGAACTTCACATGTTTATGTTCTCAATGATGGCACACATTTACCGATACTCCAAACCGAAAGAAATCGGTATCAGGTAGAACTACCAAACAAAGAAGATGTATGGATAGATAAATTGTCATTTGGAGAATTCGTTGAAATCGATGGTGTATCGTTTAATATACAATATTGCGGTAATCCTCAGACAATACATCTTATCAATGGTGCAGAATATCCATATTGGAGTCCGGATGGCAAGCGTGTTGCCATGTTAAAGAGAACGGACCTAAGTGGAAGCTATTGGAAAGCAACCGAATTATGGATTATGGGAAGAGATGGGAGGCAAGCAAAAAAACTATATTCCGGTCAGTTTTACAATCCACATGTCTCTTGGTCTCTTGATAGCCGTTTGATTGCACTTGAGGTAGAAGTGGACGGTGACCAATATGTCTATATTGTCGATTGGGAATTAGGAAAGATAAAAAGACTGGTCAGAGGAACAGCACCTACATGGTCACCAGCAGCAAATCAATTGGCATTTAAACGACGTGAAAAAGGATATGATTATGTTTATCGAATAAATAGCGATGGTAGCGGTGGAAGGGAAATCGCTAAAGTTCAATATAAACAATCTCGATATGCCTATTCTTATATACATGCACCATCTTGGTCGCCAGATGGAAAAACACTTGCTTTTGAGGTGTCCTATGATCATAAAGTTGGCAATGGCACAGTTCCTTATGCAGCTATCAGAATACAAAATGTAGAAGGTGAACGAATAAAACAGATTCCTACACAGCACCAACGGGTTCGTCAAGTGCGTTGGTCACCCAATGGTAAACGTCTTGCTTATGTAGTATCGGGTAGCAACCGTCAGGATCCAGTCCTTGACAAACGTCTGCATATTACCAGTGTGAACGACGATACCATAAAACATCAAATACACAAACACACTACTCCCGCATGGTCGCCTACCGGGAACCTACTTGCATATTTAGAAAAGGAAGATTGTGCTGGCATACAATGGAAAGTATGGATCTATGATTTGGAGAACGGAAGGAAATATCCTATTGCCAGGACATCAATGAATGTCGCTTCAATCGTTTGGATGCCAGATGGAAAGAACTTGTGTATTTGGCATACATCTGATTATCTTCAAGATAATGTATACAAACCTGCAGACACAAAAGGGTGGATTGTGCCAATTAACCTGTCTATGTAACACTTGAGTATCATAAATAACGCAAAAAAATACCATAAAAAACAATTAATGTTGGGAAAGATGTTAAATAATCAGAATGATACCTCAAGCAGACGTAACATATCCTCCTCGGTACACTTTCTCGGATTAAATTTATGGCAGTGATCAAGCATTGAATCCACTGCAAGTTTAGGTATTTTTTCTTTTTCCAATCCCGCTGCACCAAGACCTGTCGGCATATTAAGTTCATTGTTCAACGCACGTATCTCATCAATGGCAGCACATGCAGCCTCACTTTTTGACATCTCATCTATGTTCACTCCTAAAGCTGAGGCAACATCTGCAAATTTATCAATTACATGCGGGAGATTAAACTCCATCACATGCGGAAGTAATATTGCATTTGCAACTCCGTGTGGAATAGGTGCATCAGTTGATAACTGATGCGCAATAGAATGAACTGCACCCAGTCCCTTCTGAAATGAAAAAGCTGCCATACAAGATCCCAATAACATCTCTCCTCTCGCAACAATATTCTCTGTATCGTGATATACTTTGCGTATGTTTACCCCCAACATTTTTAGTGCTTGCAACGCTATACCCTCTGCGATAGGATGATGTTTAGTCGCTACATACGCCTCAATCCCATGGGTGATAGCATCCATACCAGTAGCTGCGGTCAATGCTTGTGACATTTTAACAGTTAATGAAGGGTCAAGTAGTGCGATGTTTGACATATTGTAACGTGTGATAATAGCACGTTTACGCCAACGGTCTGTTGTTTGCATGGAGGTATCTGTTATAATCGCTCCCTGAGATACTTCACTCCCGGTTCCCGCAGTTGTTGGAACACATATCAATGGTGGCATATCGTCGCGAATCTTATTAGCACCATCAGAATCTACATAATATGGTTCGAGCGGGGGTTCGTGAGTAATCAGGAGACGGATGGCTTTCGCAGCGTCCATAACACTTCCACCACCAACAGCAATAAGAACATCACAACTTTCCTTCTGATAGACTTCTACACCTTGTAATACACTAATATCCGTAGGGTTAGGTTCAATATCTACATAGGTTGCGTAAGGTAAATTTGCATCTTTTAATGGTGTGATCGCAGTTTTTAATATACCCACATTACTAACACCAGTATCACTAACAATAAAAGGTTTTTTGCCACCTAACGCAGTGATATGACTTGCTAAGGACGCAATTGCCCCATTTCCAAACTCAATATGTGGTGGTGAAAAATAACTAAGTGTTTCTTTGTCCAAACTTGATTCCTCTATCTATCTGAATTATAACAAACAACCGATTCCCTATTGTACTTATACATCTTTACGTAAATCCATTTATGTTAAAATATAACATGTCCAACGATATAATTCAATATGTTTGGATTTACATAAAACGTTGAAGTTTTCCATAACACACAATATAATGAAAGCATATCCACCCAATAAATATCGAACATTCATGAAACTAAAACCTCGTCCAGCACTCTATTTCCTCATCCCTTTTATACTTGGAATCATCATAGGTAATTTGGTATCTATTCCTATGCTATGGATATGGTTCTTTGTGTTAATTTGCTCAATTGGAAGTCTCCTGATAAGAACCCGATTCAAAATCTGGTGTTATGTGTTGATACACATTGCAATTCTGGCATGCGGGATGTTGCGATTTGAAATTGCCTCTGTACCTAAAATACCTCAACAATTCTATGACCAAGAAGTTAGTTTTATAGGCAAAACAGTATACCAACCAGAACGTGGAAATGCTTGGGATGCCTGTTATGCTGTTGGACAAGTTCAGCTCTTGTCCGACCCTTCACAGAAAGTCCAAGCAAAGTTGTTGATACGATTTGATAAACTGATGCCACTACGTTATGGAAAACAGATTACACTTACAGGTGAGTTACGACAAGCACAAACACAAAGAAATCCAGGTGGTTTTAACTATCACGCCTATCTAAAAAGACAGAATGTCTCAGGAATATTATATCACCAAGGTTTGATTCGCATCGGTGAACAAAAAGGTTTTCCACCTTTGCGTTGGATGGAATCTCTCAGGCTTAAGACGGAACAGATAATCGACGATGCATATTCGGGATTGGAAACAAATCCAGCAAAAACATTAGAATTAGAAAACCATCCTTCAAATAACCCCACATTACATGCGAAATTACTCAAAGGTATTCTTCTTGGGAAACGTGGAGATATACCATCAGAAACTTTGGACATCTTTCGTAATAGTGGTACTTTTCACGTGTTAGCAGTATCGGGTCTTCACGTGGGACTTATCGCGCTGTTTACTTACTTAGGTTTATCTGCATTTCGAGGTATACCGAAAAAGGTAGTTTCTCTACTGACGATTGTTGCTATTCTGATTTACGCAAGTTTAGTTGGTTTTCGTCCATCCGTTTTCCGTGCATCCCTCATGGCAATCCTATACCTAATTGCGACAATGATTGATCGTGATGCAGATATTTATAACCTTCTTTCAGTCGCTGCTTTAACATTGTTACTATTGAATCCAATGCAGTTATGGGATGTCGGTTTTCAATTATCGTTTGTTGCAGTGGCTTCCATAGTCTTTTTTGTGCCGAAAATGGAAAAACCATTACAGCAGTTGTGGAATGACCCTGAATCTGCTAATGCTAATATTCTACATAGATATAGGAAAAAAGCCTTAAAATGGTTGGTTTTGTCCTACCTTGTGACACTTGCTGCTCAAATTGGCACTGCTCCGCTCATAGCTTTACACTTTTACAGAGCATACCCACTCGGTATAATTGTTGGTCCGTTTGCTGTTGGACTTGTTTCATTGATTGTTGGTATAGGAATGGTTTCAGTCTGCTTGGGTTTTTTCTGGATACCACTTGCTAAAATCCTTGCACTATTCAATCATGCGATTTTCTATGTTTTTATAGAACTCATAGGAATTTTTGGACAGAAATGGGGTGTGATAAAGATGGTACCGCCAACATTTGGTCTCATACTCATTTACATCTTGATCTGTTTGTGCATCACTCATTGGAGATATTTATACAAGCAATGGAGATTAGCAAGTCTAATCGGATTATCTCTACTGACCGTATGGATTTGGGATAGTGCTTCTCACGAGAAAGGACATCTCTTAGAAGTGATTACACTTGATGTAGGTCAAGGTGATGCTGCAATCATCAGATTTCCAGATAATCGGACGATGTTGATTGACGGTGGAATCCAACATACATACTATGATGAAAAGAAACAGAGAGCGATAGATTATGATGTTGGCAAACGGATTATTGAACCCTATTTTGATTCTAACGGTATCCGTGAAATTGATTTAGTTGTACTCACTCATCCTGATCTTGACCACGGAGGAGGACTCGCATATATTCTGCAGAACTTTAAGGTGAAGCAGCTTATTGGAATACCCGACATGGATCTTGATTCCCAAACGCATCAACGACTACGGAACATTGTCAAGAGACGTAACATCCCATTTTCCTTTCCATATAAAGGTGAAATTGAACTGACAAAAACTGCAAAATTGAATCTCCTACATCCATTTGATGCAGCATCTACCTATCTGTTGGACGAGAACAAGAATGATGATTCGTTGGTATTCAAACTAAGTTGCGGAGAAGTAGACATCTTATTCACAGGTGATATTGAATCTAACGGTGAAAATCGTTTGATTGAGTCGCAGCAAGATTTGAGATCAGAAATATTGAAAGTTCCACATCATGGCAGTCGCACTTCCAGTAGTGCAAAGTTTTTAGATTCTGTCAAACCAAGTTATGCTATTTATTCACTTGGCAGAGATAACCGTTACCAATTCCCACATGCCGATGTAGTTGCACGGTATCAGGAACGTAATTGTATCCAACTGCGAACAGATCAACTCGGAGCAATTATATTGAAAACTGATGGCATACGCTGTTGGTTTGACTATACTAAATAGCCCTGGTATTGAAACGGGTGTGTAAAGTTTTTTGCATGAACATTATGCAGCTTTTGTATCTGGATACCAATAGCTGTTCCAATCTTTATTTTTATATAAACACTTCCATTTCAGCACAGCGTTGATCCCTTGTTCCTCCCATCTCATAGAAGCTT
>JAJDWI010000150.1 GCA_022825665.1 Candidatus Poribacteria bacterium | reverse complement strand
AAGCTTCTATGAGATGGGAGGAACAAGGGATCAACGCTGTGCTGAAATGGAAGTGTTTATATAAAAATAAAGATTGGAACAGCTATTGGTATCCAGATACAAAAGCTGCATAATGTTCATGCAAAAAACTTTACACACCCTCCACTGATCCACTGATACACTGATCTAATTTGACAATGTTAACGGAACATGTTATGATTAAAAGTAGTTGATCAAGAATATAAAATAGGAATTTAAACTGAGGAACAAAAATAATAGCGGTGCAAGAAAAATGGTATTATATGGAGTCTGATTTCTATGCGCCGAGATAAATTACTTGAAAAAATGAGAGTAAATCCGCGTAATGATTGGCGGATTGAAGATGTTCAGACTATTGCAGACCGATACGGTCTTTCATTTAACCGACCGAAGGGTGGCAGCAGCCACGTTACATTGCGGCACAATTCTGGTTCTAAGTTGACTATCCCTGACCACCGTCCGATAAAACCAGTATATATTCGAAAACTTGTGAAACTGATTGACCAGTTAGGAGAAAATCATGAATAAACTGGAATATCCATTTAGTATAAGCATATTACAGAATGAAGAAGGTGGAGGCTATTTAATTGAATTTCCCGATTTGCCGGGATGTGTCTCTGATGGTGATACAATTGACGAAGCAATAGCCAATGGAAAGGATGCTCTTTCCTGTTGGATAGAAACCGCACAACAGCACGGTGACGAAATCCCTTTACCCTATTCATCAACACATTCCTCAAAACTTAAAAAAGGAAAAACTACCCAAGAGGAGAACCCGTTAGACGTTGACCCTCAGAAAGTGATTCGTCAGAATGAGCCTTTTTCTAATATGCTTCCACAAACTTGGCAGTTTGATTTAACTGTAACATACGCTGTAGAGATATAGAATACGCCAGAGCAAAACCTACTAATAGATTTGAGAAAAATATGGGAAAGATAGCTGATGCGACATTTGAAGGCAAATTTGGAACTTATGCGTTTGAAGTTTTTACTACCGAAACGATATTCAATCCAGTAGGTGCAGTATATATTTTCTCAAAACGGATCATAGGTCCGGATGGAAGGGCAACACACACATTTTTATATATTGGTCAAACTAATTCGCTTAAGGAGAGAATACCAAATCACGAAAAATGGCAGTGTGTTAATAGTTACGGTGTTAATTGCATCTGTGTGCATCAAGACAATGACGCGAATTCTCGTATGCGTAAAGAAGTTGACCTACGTGCGATAAATAAAACCCCATGTAATGCTCAATAGATTGCACATAAGGAAGTATTGAAATTCTTGACATCATGCCACAAAAAACTGCATTCGTTTATCATCCAGACTACCTAAACCACGACACAGGACCCGGACACCCAGAACGACCTGACCGTCTCAGAGCCAGTCTTGCAGCACTGCAACAGAACGATGTTTGGGAACAACTACATCACATTGACCCAACACCCGCAAACGTTGAACAGATCGCTTACGCACATAACCCCAGTTATAGCGAACACATCCGCCAATTCTGTGAGAAAGAAATCCCTCTCTCCTACGATACACCTGTTGGACATGAATCATACAATATTGCGTTGCTTTCAACTGGTGGGGTATTATGTGCGGCTGAGGCAGTCGTAACAAAACAGGTGAAAAACGCTTTTGCCATGGTGCGTCCACCGGGACACCACGCAACTCCGGGACAGAGTATGGGGTTTTGTTTGTTCAACAACATAGCCGTTACAGCACGTTATCTCCAACGGGAACATGGCGTTGGGAAGGTTGCTATTGTGGACTGGGATGTCCATCATGGCAACGGCACACAAGACATTTTCTACGAAGACGCATCGGTTTTCTTCTTCTCTATCCATCAATCTCCGCTTTACCCGGGGACAGGTTCAAAAAATGAACAAGGCGGCGGTGCTGCACGCGGTACTACAATGAACGTGCCAATGTCACCAGGAAGCGGTGATGATGAATATAGGACAGTCTTTGAGGACATTCTCGGTCCAGCATTACAAGACTTTTCACCTGAGTTTATCCTGATATCAGCAGGGTTTGACGCACACTACCTTGACCCGCTTGCCAATATAAATATAACAGCAGAAGGATTTGCAAAGTTGACAGATTTGGTACTCGGTTTTGCGGAGGATACTGCATCGGGTAATGTCGTATCGGCACTGGAAGGTGGATATAGTTTGGAAGGTGTCTCCGAATCTGTAGTAGCGCATGTTGAACGGTTGAATGTCAACATATAACCCCAAACTATTCAATATCCTTCGCACATCGGAATCCAAGGGCACCGATTCCACCGTATGTCGGACTGTCTCCATAACGATTTGCAGAACGTAACCATTCGGGATTACCGTTCCATCCGCTACCACGTAATACACGATCAGTTACAACGTTCTCAAAATCATTTACTATTTCCTCAACATTATCAGCACCAGCGACAGGATTTTCACGTGGAGAGTTCGCATAGAAGTCGCTCTGGTAAGCGTCAAGACACCATTCCCACACGTTCCCTGACGTGTCGTATACACCATAGTCATTTGGTGGATATTCGCCAACAGGTGTTGTATGTCCGATTAATTTACCATAGTTAGCCCTTCTCTCGCTAATCAGATCTCCCCACGGATATTTTTTGCCATTCAATCCTCCACGCGCGGCTTTCTCCCATTCCGCTTCTGTAGGAAGTCGCTTATCTACCCATTGTGCATAAGCCATCGCCGCATACCAACTGACGTATCGCACGGGATGATCATCTTCATCATGTGGGAAATTATTCCGATCCCAATCGCTTAAGTAATTTTCATCTTTAAATCTTTCATCTATTTGATCCTTCTGCCACTGTGGATTAGCGATGACAAATTCCTTAAATTCTGCGTTAGTTACTTCGTTTTCGTCAATAAAAAAGGCATCAATAAAAACGGTATGCTCTGGTTGTTCATCGTTATCAGCGATTGCATTTTCGCTTCCCATCACAAAATCACCCTCTGGGATTAGCACCATCCCTTCAGGTGCAATGGGATCAGGTTCAGGAACTTGCTCAGGGACAATAATTTCTGTATCGGAACTTCCGACAGTGTAGGTTAAATCGCGCTCCCCATCCTCCCATATCAGTTTCATGGTGAATTGACCATCTGGAAATGGTCCTGTGATTGTGACCGTATTGCCAGATGTTACCGCAGTTCCAACAGTCACTTCTACAATTCCCGGTTCACTATCAAAAGTAATAGTAATCGTACTACTATCTTCAATTGTGCTACCGGGTGCAGGATTTGCGCGGAGCAACCGCACAAGTTCTTCGTCATCTTCAGCGCGTTCTCCACAACTGAGCATACAAACAGTTAGTATTCCAACAACAATTAGGATCATATAATTGAAAAAAGTCTTCACAATAGCCTCCTATAACGACAACTTTCTACACGTTTTTACATCTTTTTTCCAACATGAATAGCAACAATACCCAATGTTTTCCGATAATACTGCACATCTGTCAGTCCAGAGTGCTCCATCACATCTTTCAACGCATCGCAATTTGGAAACTGCAACACAGAACGGGGAAGATAGCCGTAAGCATCATCCTTGTTACGCGATATGCAATTGCCTATGAACGGTAAAATCTTCGTGAAATAGAAATAGTAGAGACCGCGGAAAATCGGATTGACCGGCTGCGTGAACTCCAAGATTGCAATTCTTCCACCAGGCACAGCAACACGGGTCATCTCACGGATACCCAATTCAAGGTCTGATACATTTCGGATACCAAAACCGACAGAAACAATATCAAAAGTGTTGTCTGCAAACGGAAGCGTAAGGGTATCCGCCTCAATCGGAACAAAGGCGTGCGTGCGATCTTGTCGTTTCACCTTTTGCTTGCCAACAACTAACATCTCAAAACAGAAATCTGAACCGATGACAGAACCACTCATCTCAAGTTTATCAGCATACGCAAGTGCAAGTTCCCCTGTACCTGTGCAAACATCCAGTACTTTACTCGTTGGGGTTACACCGCTCACATTGACTGTCTCCCGTCGCCAGACACGATCAAAACGAAGGCTCAACAACGAATTGAGAAAATCGTAATGCCTTGCAATTGCGGAGAATAGGTTTCTAATACGGTGTGCCTGCTGCATAGCGGTCTTTGCGGAGTCTTCTTATCTTGTAAACTTTGTTCAGACAATTACCTACATTCTTAATTCTGCACCAAGTTCCTTACCTAATCTATTTACAACCTTGTCATGTAGATCATTAACCGCTTTATCTGTCAAGGTTTCGGTTGCAGAATGATATGTGATTGTGTAAGCGAGGCTTTTTTTACCTTCCGATACCTGATCCCCGACATACACGTCAAACAACCGCACCGATTTAACCAAATCTCCACCAGTGGCATAGATTATCTCTATCGGTGTATCCGACTGCATTCCGAAATCTACTACAATTGCAAGGTCACGCTGAACACTGGGATAAATGGGAATCGGTTCAAATCGTTTTGAAAAATCAGCTGCGTCAGCAAGTGCCTCAAGGTCAAGCTCAAATAGGTATGCTTTATATGGAAGTTCGTAGTTTTCAAGCACTTCAGGATGTGCCTCTCCGAAAATACCGATAAGTGTATTCCCAAACGACACCGCAGCATTGCGACCCGGATGGAAGGTTGGTTCTTCAGTCTTCTGGAACGCATAATCAGTAATACAACACACCTCAAGCAACCTTTCCACAATGCCCTTGATGTCAAAGAAATCTGGATTTTTATATGGGTTTCCGTAGACACCACCACCTATTTCTCCAGCGAGAATACCCGCAACACGTCCCGGTTCTTCACCTCGCATAAATACTGAGGACATCTCAAAAAGGGCGATATTATTGATCTGATGGTTATGGTTGTGTTGTGCGTTATCAAGTAAACTCGGTAGCAGTGTTGTGCGAAGGATTGACATCTCAGGACTTAACGGATTACGCAGTCTCAAAGCATCACGGAGAGGATTATCTGCTGCTAAACGGACTTTATCAAAACAGTTTGGGTGATTGAAACTATAGTTCACCGCTTCCATCATACCAGACCCAAGAAGAAACTGCTTGATACGTTTTCGGACTTCAACTGAAATATCTGGAACGGGAACAGGAATATCACCTTTTGGTAGTGTTGTTGGGATGTTATCATATCCATGGACACGCGCGATTTCCTCAATCAGATCAATCTCACGGGTAATATCGCCACGAAAAGTTGGCACTGTGACCTGATAGCTGCTATCTTCCGATTGTGATGTTTCTATCCCAAACCCTAATCGATATAATATTTGCTCTATCTCGGCTGCTTCAAGCGAAGTACCCAATATGAAATTGACGCGATCGGGACGGAGTTGAATCTTGAGAAGTTCACTCTTCCCAGGATAAACATCAATAGTCCCCTCACAAACAGTACCTCCTGCTAATTCTACAATCAGTTGTGTTGCACGATCAAGTGCAGGAATAACTGCCTCAGGATCCGCACCACGTTCAAATCTATATGACGCTTCTGTGTGCATACCTAACTTTTTGGCAGTTGCCCGGATGCTTGCAGGTTGAAAATTGGCACTTTCCAGTAGCACATCGCTTGTTGTTTCAGTGATTTCAGAATCATATCCACCCATAACACCTGCAAGAGCCACAGGTTTATTCGCATCCGCAATCACTAACATATCTGGGGTAAGTTTGCGCTCCTCTTCGTCAAGGGTTGTAATCTGTTCACCTTCTGCTGCACGGCGCACGACTATGCGATTTTCTCCGAGTTTGTGGTAATCAAAAGCGTGTAACGGTTGTCCATACTCCATCAAAACGAAGTTCGTAGCATCCACGATATTATTGATAATTCCAATACCAACAGATTCAAGACGTTGTTTCAGCCACGCAGGAGATTCACCGATTTTGACACCACGAATTACACGTGCTGCATAACGGGGACAGAGATCGGGGGCATCAATCGTTACAGAAGTTGCCTCTGTAATATCAGTGTCGTTTTCATGGATGTTGACCTCTGGTAGTTTCAACTCATTACCTGTTTCCGCGCGAATTTCACGAGCAACGCCGATCATACTTAGACAATCTGGACGGTTCGGTGTTATCTCCAATTCAAAGACCGTATCTTCTAATCCCAACGCTTCGGCAAGTGGTGTACCAACGGATATATCTGAGGATAATTCCATGAGTCCTGCGGCATCATCGGAGATACCCAACTCTTTTTCTGAACAGAGCATTCCATGCGATTCCTCACCACGTAATTTAGCTTGTTTTATCGTTATACCGCTCGGCAATTCTGCCCCGATTGTGGCAACAGGGGCAAACATCCCTTCACACACATTCGGTGCACCACACACAATCTGAAGTGCATCCTGTCCACCAATATCTACCTGACAAAGTACAAGTTTATCGGCATTCGGATGCGGTCTAATGGAATTCACTTTGCCAACAACTACGCCTTGTAGGGCTGCACCGAGTTCTTTAACAGATTCAACTTCAATACCCAACATCGTCAACCTATCCGCGAGGTCATGCGCGGAAAAATCAAAATCTATGTAGTTTTTTAGCCAATTTAGTGTTACGTTCAATTCATAAGTCCTTTGCTATGACACAGTGAAGTGTGCCTTCTACTCTATTAAAACTGCTGCAAGAAACGCAGGTCATTCTCATAAAAAGTGCGGATATCTGGAATGCGGAATTGTAGATTTGCAATCCGCTCTACACCCATACCGAAGGCAAAACCGGTAACTTCCTCTGGGTCATAGTTGACAGCACGGAACACCTCCGGATCAACTGCACCAGCCCCCAAGATTTCAATCCAACCAGTGTGTCCGCAACTACGACACCCTTTACCCCGACACACAGTGCAAGAAATATCCGCCTCTGCACTCGGTTCCGTAAACGGGAAGAAATGTGGACGGAAACGCATCTGTGTTTGGTCACCGAACATCTGCCGCGCAAATGACACCAAGACACCCTTCAATTCACTAAAGGTAACGTGCCTATCTACAAGTAATCCTTCAACTTGGTGAAACATCGGTGTGTGCGAAACATCGTAATCCACACGATACGCTTTACCGGGAACAATAATACGTAAAGGTGGTTTCTGATTTTCCATAGCACGAATCTGGACTGGTGACGTGTGTGTCCGTAAGAGGTTTCCATCTGTTAGATAGAAAGTATCATGGAGATCACGCGCAGGATGGTCCGATGGTGTATTGAGTGCGTCAAAATTGTAATGTTCTGTCTCAACCTCCGGTCCCGTTACGACTTGAAAACCCATTTGCGTAAAAATCGCATCAATCCGTTCCAACGTTTGCATTACAGGATGTGCTTTTCCATAAGCAGGTTTTCGTCCCGGTAACGTGATGTCAACGGCTTCTGTGTTGAGTTGTTGTTCTTGCTGTTTGCTCTCCAGCGCGTTTTTTGTTTCTTCAAATGCTTCTGTTAGCGAAGCACGCACCTCATTGGCAAGTTTTCCTATTAAGGGACGTTCCTCTTTGGACAGCTGCCCCATTCCCTTCATGACATCAGTCAACTTTCCCCTGCGTCCGAAGTATTCAATTCTAAGCGATTCAAGCACATCAGCCGTTTTCACATCTTTTAATGCTTCAAGTGCTGCAGCTTGAATTGCTTCTAATTCTTTTTTCATAATTGCCTTTTAAAATAACTATGCCTGTCACGCTCCCACCACTGCCTCATGTTATGCTTGAGGCACTTCTGGGGACGAAAGCGACAGGCATCTACTTCCGCGGTACCACCCCGCTTGACAGATTATCTCAACAATCTGTCCGCTTCATTTCTTGCTTAACTGGCTCCAAGATGAAATTCAGCAGTTGCTCTCAAAACCACGCTTCCAGCCGATGGCGCGGTCTCTCTGATTGAGATGTCTCAACTACCTACTTTGTCCCTTCATAGCCATTTAATATCATAATTTCTATGTATATCTTACTTATAACCTATCCTTTTGCGAGGGCAGCGAGCTGCCCAAAACCTGCTGCATCATGCACTGCAATGTCTGCCAGAACTTTCCTATCCAATTCAACGCCAGCAGTTTTCAATCCGTGGATAAATTTACTATATGTCAATCCGTGTAATCTTGCAGCAGCGTTAATACGCATGATCCAAAGTCTTCTAAAGTCTCGTTTCCGTGTACGTCTATGCGCATAAGCGTGGTTCCAAGATTTTTCAACCGCTTCCATCGCGGTACGTCTGAGGTTATTACGTCCACCACGAAACCCTTTGGAATGCTTCAGTATCCGTTTCCTTCGCTTACGACGGACATTTCCTGTTTTTACCCGTGCCATTTCTAACTCCTAATAAATTAAACGTTTCAAACGCTTTTCATTACTTGGGTCAACTAAAGTAGATTGTCTTAAACGCCGTTTCCGTTTCGCTGATTTTGAGATAAATAAATGACCCGCATACGCTCGATTACGGCGTATTTTCCCTTTCGCAGTAAATTTAAAACGCTTTGCCGCGCCTTTATGCGTTTTCTTTTTCGGCATAACAATATCCTTTTGGGACGGCTTATTCAGACAAATTCTATTAGGTATCAACTCACAAAATAAACGAGGAGAACCGTGCTCTCCTCGCAAACGGTGTATCTCTTTCAAAAGCCGTCTAATCGAAAGAGATACATGTTTTTATAGGTCGCAAAAATACGTTAAAGTCTACTCATATATGGTATGAGGGACACTGTAGTTATGAAGATGAAGATTTCGGTGTTAAGAGCATGGACATCACACGCGTTTCCATCTTAGCAGGTTGTTCTACCTCACCAAGTTCAGCCACATCTTTTTCCAATCGGGAAAGCATATTTTTTCCTAAATCTGTATGCAGCATCTCTCTACCGCGAAAACGCACTGTCGCTCTAACTTTCCAACCATTTTTCAAAAAGTCTTCAACGTGACGCTTCTTGAATTGGTAATCATGTTCCGCTGTATCTGGTCGGAATTGGATCTCTTTTAAAACAATCTTAGACTGTTTCTTTCGAGCTTCTCTCGCACGCTTATTCTTTTCGTACTGATATTTCCCGTAATTCATTATCTTACATACGGGTGGGTTGGCATTTGGCGAAACCTCAACCAAATCCAAGCCGACTTCTTCAGCACGTTCCATCGCATCGCGTGGAGACATCACACCGACCTGTTTGTTCTCTTCATCAATAAGGAGAATCTCTTTTGCACGAATTTGATAATTCGAACGAGTCTGTCTTTCCTTCGGTTTCTGATTACGTCTACCTCTGTAGTGTATTTTTCACACCCCCAAGTTGTAGTAGGCTTTTGATTAGTCGTTGCGTAGATGAAAACCCAAAAGAATTTTGTGAATATAAGGAATAACCTGTCTCCTCCTACACACGACCAAATATTACAATAATTATGATATTATATCACAATTCCATCTTAAATGCAAACGTCATAGTACCCACTACCTAAAGGTAGGGGCTTGTGTTTCCTCGCGGATAGCGGATCTGAGCTACGTCTTACATCTGCTCCACTTTAGGCAGCTAAGCCTGCCTGTTTGATAAGAATTGGTGGAATGCACAAACAGTTGA
>JAJDWI010000139.1 GCA_022825665.1 Candidatus Poribacteria bacterium | reverse complement strand
TGATTTAAGGCTTTTTAGTTGAAGTATAAACCTTTCGCCCGCTGGGGCTTTGGGAGAGGGTGATAGGTGCTATACATATAGGTGTCAATTTAGTGCGTAACCATAAGCGTCAATTTAGTGATTCTTGTCTGTCTGAATTGTTTGTTGTCTGAACCAGGATTTACTGGATTTCAGGATTTACAGGATTAGGAGTTGGTGAGTATATATTCTATTGCAAAGGATGAAAGGTTACCTTTGACAAAGGAACATTGGAAGACAAGCCTCTTATCCTGAAAATCCTTGTTCAGACATAATACATGTCGGAGGGATTTTGCTCGCTTCGACCTACGGGCTGTATGTAAGAATGCGGGCGAGGAAACCTCGCCCCTACGGAATGTAAAAACACAATACACTGCGCGACTGTAAACAAACGCATCTTGTTCTTAAATTGACACCTATGGGTGATAGGATGCTATACACATTTCATTCCGCTGTGGCTAAAGAATGTCATGTAAAAGTTATCCTTGTTTTGCGATCGGTGAATCAATGTCCAAGTCCAAATCAATGGTGAATAAGCGTATGATATTCCTCAGATTTCGCTTGGCTCTACCCTCCTTACAGTCCTACATTCTACCGTAAATTGTTATATCCCATTCTGTTGAGAAACAGATGAATTAGAATCAAGGAATTGAAATAATCTTGAAATACGCGCTAATTTATGATATAATAATGCCACAATATGAATGAAGTTTACTCATATAAGTAATATTATGCACGGCAAATCTATATCCGTCGTGCTTTGTTATATCATGAAGTATTATGATTATTTTTACATTTAAATGCTAAAAGAAAAAGGAGGTGAGATAGTTTGGCAATTGATGCAGCAAAGAAGCAGGAATTGATCCAAAAGCACCAAATACATGATCGGGACACCGGTTCTCCAGAGGCACAAGTTGCGGTTTTAAATGCGCGGATACAAGAATTGACGCAACATTTTCAAACGCATAAAAAAGATCACCACTCACGATATGGACTTTTTCGGTTGGTAGGAAAACAACGCCGTTTGTTAAAGTATCTTTATAACAAAGACGTACCTCGGTATTATCGTTTAATTAATGAACTCGGTATTCGCGACACGATCGGTGTCCAAAGAAGTTAAATATACCACCGTAAGCATTTTGTGTATGAGGAGGAAATTGAGTGAAAGTAGAAATGCAACTCGGAAGCGAAAATTTATCAATAGAAATGGGGAAAGTTGCTAAACAGGCAGATGGTGCCGTTTGGGTGCAATACGGTGGAACAGTTGTCTTAGTGACTGTGGTAGCAGATGATAGAGAGAATGATTTAGATTTTTTCCCTTTGACAGTAGATTATAGAGAAAGGTCGTATGCTGGTGGGCGTATCCCGACTGTCTATGGTAGGCGTGAACCTCGTCCTGGTTCATCAGAACAACTCGTTGCGCGTCTTATTGACCACTGTATACGTCCACTATTCCCGAAGGAATTTAAGGCTGAAGTCCAGGTTCTATGTACTGTATTGTCATCAGATGGTGTTCATCCTGCGGATGTTCCTGCGTTAGTCGGTACATCTGCTGCGTTATCAGTTTCTGATATTCCGTTTAGTGGACCTGTTGCCGCTGTAACGATGGGAAAAATAGATGGTAAATTGATTATAAATCCTACCTACGAGGAGTTACACAAATCAGAATTAGAACTTTTTGTAAGTGGTACATCAACTGCAGTGATGTCAGTTGAAGGCGGAGGACACGAAACCCCAGACGATGAAATAATTGACACAATCATAGCGGCGCACGCAGAGATAAAAGAAATAATAAAACTCCAAGAAGGTATTGTCGCTGTCTGTAGTCAGACAAAACGTGAGTATGAATCAAAAACTGTGGAGGATACGTTAAACTCTCGTATCAGAGACCTTGCCACTGCTCGGATACGTGAATCGATCGGGATGGCAGACAAACAACTCCGTGAAGATTATCTTGAACAGATTCAAACAGATATCCTCTCTGAAATTCAAGAGGATACCCCTGAAGAAATTGACCCAAGTGCTGAAAAAGACGCGCGTTCTATCTTGAGCGATATAGAGAAAGAGGAGATGCGTCAAGCCATCCTTGTTGAGGGTAAACGCGTTGATGGACGTGGTGTGACAGATATTCGCGCGATCTCGGGTGAAGTTGCGCTGTTACCTCGGACACACGGTTCGTCGCTTTTCACACGAGGACAGACGCAGGCACTCTGTGTTACAACCCTCGGTACATCAGGTGATGAAGATGTGCAGCGTGGATTGGATGGTGAAATCCGTCGCGGTTTCTTTTTACACTACAATTTTCCGCCGTTTAGTACAGGTGAAGTCAAACGTATGATGGGACCTGGTCGTAGAGAAATTGGACACGGTGCGCTTGCGCAGAAAGCACTTGAGTCGGTTATACCGGATAAAGAGGAATTCAACTATACCATTCGAGTAGTATCCGAGATATTGGAGTCGAATGCTTCCTCATCCATGGCTACCGTCTGCGGTGCGACCTTAGCACTCTTGGATGCGGGTGTGCCGATAAAAAGACCTGTGGCAGGTATCGGTGTTGGTCTTATTAAGGAAGGTGACCGTGAAGTAATACTGACAGATATGCTCGGCACTGAGGATTTTCTCGGTGATATGGATTTTAAGGTTGCTGGTACTACAGAAGGTGTTACGGCGGTGCAGATGGACATCAAAATCGACGGTGTTACCCCTGAACTGATGCGTCGTGCTATCCATCAAGCAAGAGAGGCACGTATTGCTGTTATTGATCAAATGAACGCGGTTATTAACGCGCCACGTGCGGAGTTGTCCCCTTATGCCCCTCGTATTTTCTTACTGAAGATAGCTCCACAGAAGATCAAAGATCTGATTGGTCCTCGGGGTAAAACCGTGCAGGGCATTCAAGAGGAGACAAACACCACGATTAACATTGATGATGACGGTACAGTTGAAATCGCCTCAACCAGTGCGGATGATGTGAAACTCGCTGAGGAAAAAATCCGTGAAGTTACTGCGATGCCTGAAATTGGTAAGGAGTATACTGGAAAAGTTGTCAGAACAGCATCTTTCGGTGCCTTTGTGGAAATTCTCCCTGGTAAAGATGGACTTGTTCACATCTCACAGATGGGAGACGGTTATGTCCGTAGAGCTGAAGATGTGATGCAGGTAGGTGATGAAGTCACTGTTCGTATTTTAACGATTGACGAACAAGGTAGAGTTGACTTATCGTTAATTGCTGCGAAGGGTGTGCCGCTTGCAGAACTTGATACCTCTTCTGACCCGGATGGGGGTCACGGCTCACACGACCCACGCGACCAAAGTCGGTCGAATTATCGAGAAAATCGTCCTTACCGTGATTCACGTGATAATCGGGACAGTCGTGACAGCAGGGATAGACGTAACAACCGATATGACCAGCGTGACAATTCACGTGACTCCAGAAATCGCAGGTCACCCCGGATTCCAAAAGGTAGGTTTTAAGGTAACCCCATAACCGAGAAAAATCTGAAACACCTATCTAAATCAACGCGGAATGTGTATACTGCATTCCGCGTATACTTGAAAGATATTTCGTCCCTTTCAACTACAATATACTACACTCTACACAATAGGTGAGCCTTATGAGAACTCGTAACCCCCGTGTGAAGCGACAGATCCGACAAGCGAAAGGGGATTTGCTCGCCCAGAAATGGATGACCAATCTTTTGGCATTCATATTAATAGTGCTAATCGTTGCCTTTGTTGTACTCTCAATTCCTTCCGTAAAAAACCAGATTGTAGATTTTGTACGTGTCTTACGTTTTGGTAAAGAAAAAGAACCTGAACGTCCACAAATTAATCATTACAATCCTTTCAATTTGTTTCAATTTACACTAAAAGGAAGTTTGTATGCGTACCAAATGGAAACACAATAACAGATATTTTCTTCCTCTTCTACCAGTACTATATCTAAGAACATTGATAAAGCATAAACTAAACCTTCCGTCTTACAATATTGCTTTTTTTGCTTTGTTGTGCTTTAGTTTAATTGGTATCTTCGGATGTGGTTATGTTTCTACCTCATCATATCTGGAGCATATCAAAACTATCAACATCCCTCCTATTGAGATTCAGGATGCCGATATAGCTTATGACAACGTATCACAACGTCCTTTTGACGAGGTTATTCATGATAAAATCACCCAACGGTTCAATCGTAAATGGAACGACGGTAACGATTCCGAATTGACAATAAAGATCCAAGATTACGATATTAAAGAACACGGGTTTGGTCCGAGTGGTAATGTTGAAATGTTACGGATGAGTCTACAAGTTGAATATCAATTTCTTGATAAGGTTAGGAACAATCTCATAGAAAGAAGGGACAACCATGTTCAGATTCACGACTTCTATGTAGTAGATAACCGTGGGGAACCTCCTGAAACAGTAGATCAAGCAAAAAATTTGATAATAGATGAACTCATTGAGGATCTTTATAATCAACTTGCAGAACAGTGGTAAAGATGAAGCACGTCAACGTAATCTGTATTTGTTCTCTATTGACCATATTTGTTCTGTCTTGTCAGGAAGAGCGTGGTAATTTTACATCGGTTCATCAGGAAAATGCATACATTTTTGGCGTGTGGAAAGCACCAACAACAAAAAGTGCGAATGAAGTATTAGCAGCTATTTCTGTAAATGTTGAGGATAAGGATGTAGAAGATAGCGTGTCATATAAAATGCTTCCTACCTTGACAACTGCAGCACCTGAAGCACTTTTACCAGATGATGGAGAAATAACTGACTGGGTGCGTGTTAAGAAACCTACAACTTATACCGCAGAAACGCTCTATGAAGATCGAATTTTACTCTCAGATGATGACCGTGATATTTACTTCAATTACGGATTTGAAAGAAAAGCAGAAATAGAATATCAGAGTCCAAAATTTGGATCAATCCCGTATATCTTACTTGAGATATTTGATATGGGAACACCCGAAAACGCATTTGGTATTTTTAGCGTCTACAGTTATCCACAACCAAAATTTGAATGGGTTGGGTGTAAAGCGATTGTTTCAGGGAAATATCTCTGGTTCTGGAAAGGGAAGTATTTCATACAGATAGAGGGTTATGCGATCGCGACAGGTATCCGCAAGGCAATGGTAGCACTTGCCGAGACTGTGGCAAAGCAGATACAAGATCCGCCGCAAAAAATACCGTTTCTTGAAGTACTACCTAATCAATACATACGTGGTAGTGAAAAGTTTTTTAAAACGAATTGGGCGTTAAGTCAAGTTAATAAATCTATACCTAATCCTTTTCCACAATTGACAATTGACACTGTAGGGATTTCAGCGCAATACAACATTCAATATAATAATCCTTCACACCCATATAGTGTCTTTATTCTACGTTTCCCCGATGTTTCTGCAGCTGAATCCGCATATTCCATGTATCGTGATACTCTAATGTCTGAAAATGTGCCTTTTGAAACTAATTCTGAAACTGGGGCAATTCACATTAACGAACAATATACTGATCCGTAGGATTGTGATTTACATTTTGAATGTGTTTTCTACACAAAATAATTTATGAGAAGAAACAGGATTTAGACGTTAATCATAGGAGTTATTTTATGCGTGGTGATTTTGAAGCATATCTCAATGATGAATTTCGAGACGAATCAGGTAAGTTGGACCTAAACGGATTACTTGCATTAGAAGATGAGGCATCTATGGATGTTGCAGTCGTCATGCCTACTCCTCAACCGAATCCTCGTAACGCTGAACTTGCTGATGTCATACGCGGCAATCAACGTGCACTTGGATGTGCACTTGTGCATCCGACAGAACCTGACCCTATTTCACAAGTCAAATCTGCTGCAGAGGAATGGGGTATGCCGGGTATAAAATTGATGCCAGCGATTCACAATTACAATGTAGATGACCAGATCGTGCGTCCTGTTGTTGAAGCTGCCCGTGATTACGGACTTATTATCTCAATACATTCTGGACCGAATAATTGTCATCCGAATCGTATTGGCACTGTAGCGAGTTGGGTGCCAGAAACACCGGTTATCATGGATCACATGGGATTTCCAGATGATTTAGACGCAGCAATCAGCGTTGCCAAAACGAACAGAAACATATTTCTTGGAACAACTATCTTACGTTTTCATCGTCGCTGGGGAAATGACCCTGACACGGTTGTACCGACAGAAGTAAAAGCAGCTGTTGATGCACTTGGACCAGAACAGATAGTGTTTGGTTCTAATCTACCGGAATACAGACCGATTCAGGTGATCAATGCCCTAAAACGTTTGGAACTCGGTGATGATGCGGAAGCGTTGATTTTCGGTGATAACCTTGCGCGTATTTATGGGTTGGATTGAGTTATTCATATAATCTCATTGGGGAACAAACAAGTACAAGCAGCCACGGAAAAGGTTGAAAATTTGCTAAAAATGACTTATACTTATAGATATGCAAATTCGTCCCAGAGAGATACTTTACTATACTACAGCAAACGGACGCATCCCGTATCGGCAATGGTACACAAAAATAAAAGATCAAAAAACACAGATAGCAATCTCTAATAGAATTTCACGATTACGATCAGGGAATTTGGTGATTTCAAGCGATTGGACAAAGATCTATACAAATTGAGAATCCATCACGGACCCGGATATCGCATCTATTTTGGAATCTTTCAAAATGACATTGTTATCCTACTTTGTGGAGGAACTAAAGGTTCACAACAGCGAGATATTAGCAGAGCACAAAACTATTGGAACGACTTTCTGGAAGGAATGGAGGAATAATTAAAATGAGTATAGAAAATAAACTCCAAGAATATACAACTCCATTTAAAGACTTTCTACTTAAAGACCTTGCTGATCAAGAATTTGCAAAAGGATACCTTCAAACTGCGTTCCAAGATTTTGAAAAAGATGGTAACGTTGAGATGCTATTGCTCTCCATGAAAGATGTTGTAGAGGCGCAAGGTGGAATTGGGACACTTGTCAACTGGATAAATCTCAGTCCCCAAACTCTCACCTATCTCCTTAATGAAAAGCACCCGCCACAATTGGATAAAGTGTTGGACATTCTCTCCAGATTAAAAGACTCCCTTCACACAAAGCATACAGCCATTGAAACAGATGAAAAGAACACCGCTATACGAAATTCATAAATCGCTCAATGCCAAATTCACTGAATTCGGTGGTTGGGAGATGCCACTGCAATATAGCAGTATTGTTAAGGAACATCTTGCTGTTCGCGCGACTGCTGGTTTGTTTGACTTATCACATATGGGAGAAATAGACGTTTGCGGAGAAGGTGCAAATGCCTTAGTGCAAAAACTCTGTACAAATGATGTCAGTCGTTTAACTGATGGACAGGTGTTGTATACGCTTCTTTGCAATGAAACTGGCGGAATAGTTGATGATATTCTGGTTTACAGACATACTGATAATGACTACACATTGGTGGTCAATGCTGCTAATATTGAAAAAGACGTCGCGTGGATAAAGAAACAAAATGATACAGGCGCAGAAATAACCGACGATAGCGATGACACAACGTTGATCGCACTACAAGGACCACAATCAATAGACATTCTAAATCCTTTCGTTTCAAAACTTGATGTTTCTGAAATTTCGTTTTTTCGGTTTGTTGTTGGTGAGGTAGCAGGAATACCTACCGCGATTTCACGAACTGGATATACGGGTGAAATCGGATTTGAACTATATGTAAAAGCAACTAATTCAGAAGATTTGTGGAATCCCCTCTTTGATGCTGTGATAGAATCAGGAGGATTACCTGTAGGGCTTGGTGCGCGCGATACTTTAAGACTGGAAGCGGGATTACGGTTATACGGTATGGATATGGATGATAGTACTACACCTTTTGAAGCAGGTCTTAGTCGGTTTGTTAAGTTGGATAAGGGTGATTTTATTGGCAAGGATGTTCTCCTTGCGCAGAAAGAGAAAGGTGATTTGAAACGAAAGTTAGTAGGTTTTCAGATGCTGGATCGTGCTGTTGCGAGGTGTGGATATGAAGTCTATCAGGAAGGAAACCTTATCGGTAAAGTGACGAGTGGTGCGCCCTCACCGAGTCTGAAATGTAATATCGGTTTTGCGTCCATAACTCAAAACACAAAGAAAACAATCGAAATTGATATTAGAGGAAAACTGCACCCCGCGAAAATCGTGAAGGTGCCTTTTATTTAGAACTGATCTTAACCGACAAACTATTATATATTTAAGATATATTCTCATTGAGATTTAAATATGATTCCAGAAAACTTAAGATATATGGAAAGCCATGAATGGGTTAGGCAAGAAGATGATATCGCAACTATTGGCATCACAGATTACGCACAATCCGAGATTCAGGATATTGTCTTCGTTGAGTTGCCAGATGTAGGCACACAATTAACTCATAAAACAGAATTCGGTGTAATAGAATCTGTCAAAGCGGCGTTTGATTTATACTCCCCGGTTAGTGGAGAAGTGATTGAGGTGAACGAATCGCTACTTGATGAACCCGAACAGGTGAATGAATCTCCTTATGATGATGGATGGTTCCTCAAAATCAAGATGACCGATCCCAGCGAACTTGGCGCACTCTTTGATGCAAATCAGTATCAAGCACATATTGAGGCGGAGCATGCTTGACAAAGAATACCACATCTCTACCTTTGCTGATCGACATATTGGACCTCGTCCTGAAGACATTGAACAGATGCTGGAAACACTCGGTTATACTTCAATGACTGATTTCATTGAAGACGTAGTGCCAGCAGACATTCGTCTATCATCACCTCTTAGTTTAGAAATTGATGGGAAAAACCGCCTAACACAAGGACTTTCGGAGTATGAAGCACTTGATACCTTGAAACATCTTGCTGCTCAAAACAAGGTCTTCCGTTCTTATATTGGAATGGGATATTATAACTGTCACGTACCTCCTGTTATTCAAAGAAACATCCTTGAAAATCCCGGTTGGTATACCCAATACACCCCTTATCAAGCCGAAATATCACAAGGTCGCTTAGAGGCGTTGCTTAACTTCCAAACGATGGTTATAGATTTAACCGGACTACCCATAGCAAATGCCTCCCTTCTTGATGAAGCAACGGCAGCAGCAGAAGCGATGGGAATGTGCTACGCAAATGTGCCGCAAGAGATCAGTCGTATCTTTTTTGTGTCAGAAACCTGCCATCCACAAACAATCGCTGTCCTTCAAACCCGCGCTGAACCTCTGGGTATTGAACTGCAAATCGGTGACCATCGTGAAGTCAATTTTGATACCCCTATCTTAGGTGCTATTGTTCAGTATCCTGCCACAGATGGGACAATTTACGATTATCATCAATTTGCTGAACAGGTGCATGCGGCAGGAGGATTATTCGTCACCGCTACAGACCTATTGGCACTGATGCTATTGAAACCCCCTGGAGAATTTGGCGCGGACATTGCCATCGGCAACACGCAACGGTTCGGTGTTCCACTTGGTTATGGGGGACCTCACGCTGCTTTTCTTTCCACGATTGATGAACTCAAACGTAGCATTCCCGGGCGGATTGCAGGTGTCTCTCACGACGCTAACGGTGAACCTGCTATACGGTTAGCACTCCAAACACGTGAACAACACATTCGACGAGAGAAAGCTACGAGTAATATATGCACTGCACAGGTACTACTTGCGGTAATGGCAGGAATGTATGCGGTTTATCACGGTCCCAAAGGACTGAAACGAATTGCGGCGCATGTCCATACACAGACCTGTACACTACGAGAAAAACTTGAGAAACTTGGTTATGATACAGGAGACGCTCCGTGTTTTGATACAATATCGGTTGTTATTCCGTCAGATGAAATAGAGCAGTTAACCACTTCTGCTCGGAAAAAACAGATTAATCTCCGCGTTATTGATTCAACACATATCGGTATATCACTTGATGAAACTACCACTCCTACCGATGTTGAAAACCTATTACAACTATTTAATGAAAATACGAACGGCAATTACAATGCTAAAACAGCGAAAATACCCGTAGAATTACAACGTAAATCAGTGTGTCTTACACATCCTGTATTCAATAGTTACCACTCTGAAACCGAGATGCTTCGGTATATCCACAGACTCCAAAGCAAAGATTTGTCTCTGGTCAACGCCATGATTCCACTCGGTTCTTGCACGATGAAACTCAATGCCACAGCAGAAATGGTGCCGGTTACATGGCAAGAATTCAGTGGGTTACACCCGTTTGTTCCAAGTAACCAAGCACGGGGCTACCATACCTTATTTGAACAATTGGAATCGTGGTTAGCGGAAATTACAGGTTATAGTGCTATTTCACTCCAACCTAATGCTGGATCGCAGGGAGAATATGCTGGGTTGTTAGTCATTAGAAAATATCACCAAAGTCGAAACGATGACCATAGAAATGTTTGTTTGATTCCGACATCTGCTCATGGTACAAATCCGGCAAGTGCTGTTATGGCAGGCATGAAGGTCGTTGTTGTTGCATGTGATACTGAAGGAAATATTGACCTCGTTGATCTGAAAGAAAAGGCGGAAACACATCAAGACACACTCGCTGCGGCAATGGTTACCTATCCTTCCACACATGGCGTGTTTGAAGAACAAATCCGAGAAATATGTAATATAGTTCATGAACATGGAGGACAGGTGTATATGGACGGTGCTAACCTCAATGCACTTGTCGGCTTAAGTCGTCCTGCAGACCTCGGTGCTGATGTATGTCATCTCAATTTACACAAAACATTCTGTATACCGCACGGAGGCGGTGGTCCAGGAATGGGACCAATAGGTGTCAGTGAACATCTGATCGATTTTCTACCCAACCATCCTATCGTTGAAGTCGGCGGAGATGATGGCATTGGAGCGGTATCGGCTGCACCGTGGGGTAGTCCGGGTATTCTTCCTATTTCTTGGGCATATATAGCAATGATGGGATCAGCAGGACTAAAGACTGCAACTGAAGTCGCTATCCTCAACGCTAATTATATCGCAAAACAATTGGCACCCCATTTTCCTGTGCTTTATACAGGAGAAAACGGTTTGGTAGCACATGAATGTATTATTGATCTTCGCAACTTCAAAAAAACTGCTGGTGTAGATGTGACAGATGTTGCCAAACGTTTGATGGATTACGGTTTTCACGCGCCGACAGTTTCTTGGCCAGTTCTTGGAACTATGATGATTGAACCGACCGAGAGCGAATCCAAAGCAGAATTAGATCGTTTCTGTTCTGCACTTATCTCTATACGAGAAGAGATCGCAGAAATTGAGAATGGCACTGCAGACAAGGAAGACAATCCTTTGAAAAATGCACCGCATACTGTTGAGGTAGTAACACAAACTGACTGGAAGCACGTCTATTCACGCGAAAAAGCTGTATTCCCAAAACCTTGGGTGCGTGAAACAAAATTTTGGCCTCCAGTTGCCCGTATTAACGAAGTCCATGGTGATAGAAACTTAATGTGTAGTTGTCCACCGTTAACACAATATGAATAAAAGGTTATCCGTGCCAAATTCTACAGCAAAGTCTGATTTAGCTTTACATAACTGAGCGTTCTAAAGATTCAGAGTTTTCAGAGTCAAGAGGAAAATGACACAATTTTATCATGTGCTACGAACCTATGTTCTATCTGGTTTTACAGGGTTATTATGACTTATTTAGTCAAGAATGACTCTGAAAATTCGGATTATTTTATCATAAACAATGACAACGGAATTTAGGGTGTAGATTCAGTTAATTTCAACAGGTACATATTACGAATTTATGTTATATATTACTATATTTTGGACAGTTTTGAAATTACTTATATACAGTATATCTCATAAATCGTTTACCCGATTTCTTACAGAAAATCATATCTCCATCGTAGGGGCGAGGTTGCTTCGCCCAGAAAGAAAAATAGCCTCTAATCGGGCGGGGAGACCCCGCCCCTACAAACGATTTATGAGATACGTTCAAGTTATATTTTACACATTTCGCCCCGCTGGGGCTTATCGTCTGTAGGATAGCCGTTTTCTATACACCTGTCGCCCCGCTGGGGCTGTTAATATACATAAAGTTTGTTGACTAATATAAAGCGTATATTTTGGCGATGGTATTGCTATAGTATATATTAAAAGTATATATTAAAACTTGTTTCTTATACCAAACTCACGTTAATTCACTATTAAAACACAGCAGATAAGAGAAAAAAAGAATATAAAATGAAAGCAATAATCATAGGTGCAGGTGAAGTTGGATTCCATACTGCCAAATTATTAACAGTAGATAATAACGATGTTGTCCTGATAGATGAATCTGAAGAAGCCTGTCAACGCGTAAACGAACAGTTGGATTTACAAACCCTTTGCGGTCCTGGTGCCTCACCTGTTTTGTTACAAGATGCTGGAATCAGTGATGCAGAACTCATCATTGCTGTTACCAACAGTGATGAGATTAACATGCTTGCATGTCAAATAGGGGACCGGTACGGTGTTGAGACCAAAATTGCGCGCGTTTCAAACCCTGACTACTTTTCAGAGGAAAGCGGTCTTACGCCGCAAGACTTTGGCATCGATCTACTTGTAAATCCGGAACATTTGTGTGTTGAGGAATTTATACGGCTCTTAAAAACGCCCGAAGCACGAGAGGTTGTTGAATTTGAAGATGGAAGAATCCAACTTGCCGCCTTCCGCATAAAACAGAGAAATCCTTTCATTGGCAAATCTCTTTCTGAATTGGATAAGAACGGTGTCCTCTCAAATATCCGATTTGCAGCAATCAATAGACGTGGTGAGAAGAACGTTATCATTCCACGCGGATCCGATGTCCTCAAACAGGGAGATGATGTATTTGTTATCGGGAGTGCCTTGGCAATAGAACAGCTATTCCGGTTATTCGGTATCATTTTTGATACATATCTTGACCGTGTGATAATCGTTGGTGCAAGTGCAATCGGGATTGAACTTGCTCGCACACTTGAAGGAAATGGTACTGATGTGAAACTCATTGAGTCCGATGATAATTTGGCTGAACTTGCATCACAAACTTTAAAGCGAACAACTGTTCTTGAAGGAGATTTTCTACAATTTCAACTATTAGAAGAGGCAGGAATCGAGGCTGTGAACGGATTTGTCTCGGTAACTGGAGATGATGAAAACGATATTATGGCGTGCATGACAGCTAAGGAACACGGTGCACAACGTGCTCTTGCACTAATTCAGCAACCGCGTTATCTTCCGTTGCTGGCACGAATCCCTCGCCTTGACGGTGCTGTTAGTAGACATCTGACCGTTGTGAGCAACCTTCTCCGTCTTATTCGTCGTGGAAATATAGTCTCTGTTGCATCGCTTCATGAAATTGACGCTGAAGTCATTGAAATCGTTACAGGGGTAAATGCGAAAATTGCCCATAAAGAACTCGGTTCTTTGCGATCTAAATTTCCTGATAAGGCTTTTATCGGAGCTATTCTCAGGCGTGAAAATCTGATTATTCCACACGGTGAAACCGTCATTCAACCTGCTGACCGCGTTATAGTTTTCAGCATGCCCGAAGCGATACCGGTTGTAGAAGATATGTTTGCAGCTCGAAGAGTATAGTGGCAAAAACACGGATATCCATCAATACTTTTACAGTTTCCAATTGTTTCTCGGCTTCCTGAAACCTAAAACGACTACCACCTATTATGAGTCGAAAACTCATTTTTCATACCCTCGGCAACCTCTTAATCTGTCTCGCTGGTTCAATGCTTCTACCGCTGGGCATTGCTACCTACTTTTATTTTCAGCAAGGTGCGGTGGAATCCGATCTCTCCGCATTTGTTTACGCAACTATCATAACCCTCTGTGTGGGTTTAATTCTTCGTTTCACCGTAAAACCTGCAGAACCGGAACTTGGATTACGTGAAGGCTTTGCTATTGTCACTTTAGGGTGGGTGGTTGTTGCACTTTTCGGTTCATTTCCGTATCTTCTCGCCGATGTTTTTGCTGCAGATGGTCGTTCCTCTTTAGAAGAATTTTCGTTCTGTTATTTTGAATCTATGTCAGGTTTCTCAACAACCGGTGCGACAGTGCTTACAGAGATTGAGCATCTATCACATGCCATGCTATTTTGGCGGAGTTTCAGTCACTGGCTTGGTGGCATGGGGATCGTTGTGCTTGCTGTAGCAATCCTTCCGATGCTGGGAGTTGGTGGCATGCAGTTGTTTCGCGCGGAAGCACCTGGACCACAAACAGAGCGTCTCACACCTCGCATTGCCCAAACCGCCAAATTGCTATGGGGAGTATATATCCTTCTATCTGTTCTTGAAACTTTGCTGCTCTGGCTTGGTGGCATGTCCCTTTTTGATTCGCTCTGCCATACATTTGGTACGATGGCAACCGGTGGCTTTTCAACCAAAAACGGTAGCGTCGCACATTTTGATAGCGTCTATATTGAAGTCGTTATCATCGTGTTTATGTTCCTCGCAGGGACTAATTTTGCTTTACACTATCGTGCTCTTCGTGGTGATGTCCTAAGTTACTTCAAAGACACAGAATTTCGCTTTTATTGTATCGTGATTCTTGTGAGTATTGTTCTGATCTCTTGGAATACTGTCAGATTTGAAAACATCAATAAAGAAATTCCTTATGATTCCGTAGGGGATGCTGTTCGTTATGGTGCGTTCCAAGTGTTATCTATAACAACGACAACAGGATATGGTACTGCAGATTTTGAGATGTGGCCCGCGTTATCACAGTTTATTTTGGTGACGTTGATGTTTTATGGTGGGTGTGCTGGTTCAACAGGTGGTGGGATGAAACAACTTCGTTTCCTACTGCTTATTAAACAGAGCGGTGCTGAAATAAAACGACTTATTTTTCCGCATGCTGTGCTCCCTGTCCGCGTCAATGACAGAGTTGTTCCATCAGAAGTGCTTACACATGTCCTCGGTTTTTTCTTTTTCTTTATTGGCATATTTGCTATTGTTACCTGTATTATGGCGACTTTGGGATTAGATTTAATAAGTGCAGCAGGATGTACAATTGCCACGATGGGTAACATCGGTCCTGGACTTGGTAGTGTAGGTCCCATTGACAATTATGCACATATTGTTCCAGCAGGCAAATTCATCCTGACATTCTGCATGTTACTTGGACGGTTGGAAATATATACCGTCCTAATTCTTTTTTCACCGAATTATTGGAAAAAATAATATGAATACTGACAAACTTCGTAGGGAATATCAATCACACGGCGAATTAACAGAAGACAGTGTTCCCAATAATCCATTTGAGCAATTTGAAAAATGGTTTAACGAAGCTATTAAAGCGGAAATTGACTTGCCGGATGCAATGACACTTGCCACCGCAACACCTGATGGTATTCCTTCAGCCCGTATGGTTGTCCTCAGAGGTTTTGACGTAAATGGATTCTGTTTCTATACAGATTATGACAGTCCAAAAGGGAAGGAATTGGCAAAGAATCCGCATGCTGTGCTTGTATTCTATTGGCGAGAACTGGATCGACAGGTAAGATGTAATGGGACGGTGGTAGAGATGGATCCAGCGGAATCGGATGCTTATTTTGCCAGTCGACCAATTGATAGTAAACTCGCTGTATGGTCAGAACGTCAAAGTATTGTTATTTCTGGACGAGAACATCTGGAGGCGAACTTTGAGAAAGCAAAACTGACTTACTCAGATATTGATATTCCTCGTCCTCCACATTGGGGTGGGTATAGACTTATTCCGAATCTGTTTGAATTTTGGCAAGGGTGTCCAAGTCGCCTTCACGACCGAATCCGATATACATTAAAAGGCAATGACGACTGGGAAATCTCACGACTTTCACCATAAAAGTGAACAGCGTAAAAACTCATAATAACACCAAATATTATCAATGATTTTGAAAAAAGTGTAATATTCTTGAAAAATACTTGACACGTTTCTCTGAATATGTAAAATATTAAGCACGTTTAATAAAATCACTTGAAATTTTGAACGCAAAACATAACAATTAGCTTTATTTATTAGTAACACCAGGAATCCATTTGACAAAAATAAATAGTGGATGGTATTATTTCTGTCTGTTGCTGGAGGCTTAATAGATTAGATAAATGTTAATAGATTATCTTCCGATAGTGTTTTTAGGGGTATTCGCAGTCCTATTTGCGGCTGTAAATCTCTCCCTTACCCACCTTCTTGGACCTAAAAAACCCACACGTGTCAAACTTTCTGTCTATGAATCTGGTGTACAACCAGTTGGTGACGCCAGACAAAGGTTCTCCATCCGGTTTGACCTTATTGCAATGCTCTTTATCATTTTTGATATTGAAGTGGTCTTTCTGTATCCGTGGGCGGTGGTATTTAAAACATTTGCTGAAAATGAAGGCAGCGGTTTGTTTATTCTAATTGAGATGCTGGTGTTTATCGGCATTCTCCTTTTGGGCTACATCTACGCTTGGAGAAAAGGAGGCTTAACATGGGATTAGCCAATACCGATATACAAAGTGGGTCGAGTACCGAACAAACTGATGGTAATATCATCACAACGACTATTGACAAGGTCGTTAATTGGGGACGCAAAAATTCCTTGTGGCCCATGCCGTTCGGGACTGCCTGCTGTGCAATAGAGATGATGGCAACTTTAGCATCAAAATTTGACCTGTCTCGATTTGGATCTGAGGCGATTCGGTTCTCACCGCGTCAATCCGATTTGCTGATCGTTTCAGGACGGATTTCAATCAAGATGATGCCGGTTTTGAAACGGATTTATGATCAAATGCCCGAACCAAAGTGGGTAATTTCGATGGGGGCATGTGCATCTTGTGGTGGTGTTTTTGATACCTATACCTTAATACAAGGCGTTGACCAATTCCTACCAGTTGATGTCTACATTCCTGGATGTCCACCTCGACCAGAAGATTTGATTGACGCTGTTATGCAGGTGCAAAGACAAATCCAAAAAGGTGAACTACCCAAAGGTTCTGAGGTCGCATATAATGAGTGAAGAAAAAGAGGTTTCAGAAGAGGAACAACCACTTGTCCTTCAGAAACTACAAGACAAGTTCGCTGATGCACTCTTAGCGAGTACTGAAATCCGTCAAGGTGTTGCTGTTGTTGTCAATAAAGAAAACAGTTATGCGCTGCTGGAATATTTAAAAACAGACCTCGCGTATTCGTTTCTTGTTGATATCACAGCAGTTGACAATTCTAAGTTAGAATCTGAATTGATGCAATATGACTATGCTCGTTTCATGGTTGTCTATCACCTTTATACTTATGAAGGTGAAACTTCGCGTATTAGGGTCAAAGTACCGGTGCATGAGAAAGATTTGAAGATTCCCTCCGTCACACAATTGTGGAAGGGTGCTAACTGGTTGGAACGTGAAACTTATGATATGTTCGGAATTGAGTTTGATGGACACCCAGATCTATCTCGCATCCTAACACCAGATGACTTTGAGGGACACCCACTGCGTAAGGATTACCCACTTCGTGGACGTGGTGAGCGCGAAAGTTTCAACTTTGAAAAGCAAAATGTATAGCACAACTGGAAAATTCGAACGACAGAGTTATCAGATAAATGAAAAACAGAATCTTGAGAACCTTCAAAATGTCGTGCTTGGTTATCGGGACAGTCTATGTTTTTTGGTGGTTCGTTTTCCTCTGCGCTGATCTTGTACGTTGGATTTATCAATATTATAATTCACCTCCACAATAGTTTAATATGCAACGAATGGCATTGAAAATATTGAGGTTAGGACTATGAATGTAATTTTTTTGACTTTTTTCGCTTGTGTTTGGATAGGTGGGATATGTTGGATTTTAGGGTTTGTTCAGAATAAATTTCAACAAGTCAACAATAAATATCAACGATTCAAAAACGAAAAAGAATAAGTCAATTTTAAAAAGGAGTTTTCTATGCAAGGTGGGATGGAACGCACAACAGGCGAGAAGATGGTTCTCAACTTCGGTCCGCAACACCCTGCCACGCACGGCACCCTTCGTATCGTATTAGAACTTGACGGTGAAACCGTTTTAAAGGCGACACCTCATGCTGGATATTTGCATACTGGTTTTGAAAAACTGGGTGAACATTTAGATTATAACCAGTTTATCGTTGTAACAGACCGGATGAATTATCTGTCACCGTTGTCTAACAATTTCGGATATGTGCTTGCAGTGGAACAATTGCTCGGTATTGAAGTACCAGAACGTTGCCAGTATATTCGCGTTTTGATGGCAGAACTTTCTCGGCTGGCTGACCATTTACTGTGGCTCGGAACTGCTGCACTTGATTTGGGTGCATTTTCGGTATTCCTTTATAGTTTTAGAGAACGTGAGAAACTTTACAGCATTTTTGAGAAGACAACCGGTGCAAGGTTGACAACAAGTTATACCCGCGTAGGCGGTGTTTTCCGCGATCTATATGATGGATTTGATAATGATGCCCGTGATTTTATTACCAATTTACCGAAGGCGTTGAAAGAAACACATACTTTGTTAACTCGCAACAGAATTTGGATGGATAGGACAAAAGGTGTTGGTGCAATTTCACCTGACGATGCAATTAGTTATGGGTTAACCGGTCCTTGTCTGCGTGCTACCGGTGTAGCTCATGACATCCGGAAGGCTGAGCCGTACTCGTCTTATGAGAAATTTGACTTTGATGTACCAGTAGGAACAAACGGTGATGTGTATGATCGGTATCTGGTCCGTATGGAAGAAATGATTCAAAGTTGCGGTATCATCCGACAAGCACTGGATAACCTACCAGAAGGTCCGTTTAGTCTTGAAGACAACAAAGTCATGATGCCACACAAATCAGATGCTTATGGACATATAGAAGGCTTAATCCATCACTTCAAAATTGTTATGGATGGACACGGTGTGCAGCCACCAAAAGGTGAAGATTATTGTGCTACGGAATCTCCGAATGGAGAATTAGGCTTCTATATTGTAAGTGATGGTAGCGGTACGGGTTACCGAATTCGGATTCGTCCACCGAGTTTCTTTCATTTTCAAGCACTACCACACATGTTAGAGGGTGGTATGGTTTCGGATACTGTGGCGGTTTTAGGAAGTTTGAACGTGATTGCTGGTGAGTTGGATAGGTAATATTTGGTGTAGATATGTCAGAAATGAAAGTTAGTCTTGGCGGAGTCATGCTTTTTGTAAAAGATATGAAAAAAGTCATTGCATTTTATAGAGATGTAATCGGATTGACACCAGAAGAAGATCAACCATTTCCAGAACATCGTTTTTACCGATTTGATACAGGTGAGTGTAAACTGTGTCTCCATAGTGCAAGTAAACCAAATGAGGGTAGACAAAAGTTGATGCTTCAGGTTGAAAGTGTGAATGCAATGCACCAACATTTAAAATCAAAAGGGTTACGTTTGAGACCTTTGGAAAATGAAGATGGTTACGGAATTTTTGATATCAGAGACCCTGAGAAAAACCGAATTCAGTTTGTGGGAAAATATTAATTTTGGAGGGTTTCTCACAAAGATTAAGTAAAATTAATGGAGGGACTTAAAATTATGAAACTGAAAGTTGTTATTCACAATGCTGAAGAAGGTGGATATTGGGCGGAAGTGCCATCAATTGATGGTTGTGCCACACAAGGTGACACTTTTGAAGAATTACTTGAGAACATATATGAAGCAATTGAAGGGTGTTTATCTGTAGACGTTAACACTCTTGATATCTCTAAAAATGATAAAGTGATGGAGATAGCTGTTTGAAAGTGCTAACCGGTAAAGCATTTTGCCGGTTGTTAGAAAAACATAACTGGCAGTTAAAGCGAATTAAAGGTAGCCATCACATATACGCAAAAGAAGGCGTTCCAGTCCGAATATCAGTGCCTGTCCACGGAAATAAAACACTTAAACGCGGGTTACAGAGACATTTCATGAAAATCAGTGGGATTGAAGAGGGTGATTTATAATACCAATTCTAATAGATAAAACCACATTTTGAGGTTTTAATAAATCCAAATGTCCGAGGCGTAATGAATTGCCCGATTACAAACGCGTTTTTTGCTAATGAGAAGTTACTATTTAGAAATGGATAACAACAAAGGAAGGCATAGTGTCGTTTTTTCACGCTGATAGTGTGAGGACTATCCATTAGGATTTGAAATCAAAAGGGTTACGTTTGAGACCGTTGATTGATTTTAGGATGGAAAATAGATCATCAAAACCGAATTTGCACTTTGCATTGAAAACAATGGTTGTGAGGACATAGAAAAACAAAAATTCTACGAAATTTTGCCTGATGAAGAATCGGATCGTGAAGGTATCTGTGAGTTGTTGATGAATTTCAATAATTGTGAGGATCAAAGATGCCGTACTGTACCGTATGTAAACAATATGTCGATTATGAATACGACATAGCTCTGACCCATGGAGACTATCTTCATACTTCTTGTCTGATCAAGATGCAAATGCGTAAAGACGAAATTGAAGTTATCCTGCGTCGGCAAGGTTCACAACTCCTATCGTCTCTCTTTGTGCGGACTGAAATTACAGATGAAGAAATAATTTCAGAGGAAAAGGTGGAAAATTTATCCAACGAGTTAACGAAGTTAAAAAATACTTTAATCTCAATTTACGATTTTTTACCGAACTGGCCACCAGATTGGAATGAGCGGAAACTACACCTTATACAGCAGAACGGTTCGATCTGTTTGAGTTGCGGAGAAGAACGGAACGTGTATCTGATACATGATCTTCCTTTATGTGAAGGCGGAACAAACGAGTTGGATAACCTTGAATTGATTTGCAAGCCGTGTTATGAAGGTATGTACGGAAAAGGAGATATTTTTGGCAGTTTTACACTAAAGGCATCACAATCAGAGTTTTCGGAGCAAGTTGCGGAAATCCAATCTGCTATTGAGAATAAACAGAAGATTCGGTTTGACTATAAAAAACCGAATGCTAAAACATGGATGACGCGCGTAGTTGTACCGGATCGGTTGTTCAATATTCCGAACAATAGAGATTCTGGAGAGACGTTGTGTGTAGAAGGTTTTTGTGAATTGCGTCAAGATACTCGGGTCTTTGCACTTGAACGAATGCAAGCGTTAGAAGTAATCTCAGAACATACTGAATTAGAAAAATATGTAGCCATTTACCAGTAGATACGCTATTAGTGAAGTTTCCAAATTGCCACTGACTGCTAATAGCCAATAAAGGAAACATAGATGTCAGAAGAAATTATACAAATCGAAACACCATTTCAGTTTAACGAAGATAATAAACGAGAATTTGATGAACTGATTGGTCGATATCCTGTAAAAGAAGCAGCAATGCTACCAACACTGCACCTTGCACAAAGACAGGAAGGCTATATTACCCCTGCTGTCATGAAGTATGTAGCGGAACTGTTAGAACTTTCCGTGATGAAGGTAAAAGACGTGGTGACCTTTTATCCGATGTTCTTTGAGGAACCGGTTGGCAAGTATGTGATCCGTATCTGTCATACGTTGCCTTGTGCACTGCGTGACTGTAAGGTGGTTTTGGATCATCTCAAGGAAAAGCTTGGTACCGATGTAGCTTCTGAAACGAATCTCGCAAAAGGAACAACTGAAGATGGTAAGTTCACCTTGATGAAAGTGGAGTGTCTTGCTTCTTGTGATGTCGCACCTGTAATCATGGTAAATGACGATTTATATAAGAATTTAACTCCTGAAAAAGTTGATGAATTATTAGACAATTTGTAGAGGAAAAATATGGTTCAAGAAAGACGGATACTCTACGAACACTTGGATGTACCCGATATAAACACTTTTGAAGTCTTCAGACAACATGACGGTTACACCCGTTTTGAAAAGGCTATTGCCGAATACCAACCTGAAGAACTTGCGCAAATGGTGTGGGATGCGGGGTTGAAAGGTAGAGGCGGTGCAGGATTTTCAACTGGGGAAAAATGGAGTTTTGTCCCAAGAGATATTGAGCCGCGTTACCTATGTTGCAACGCTGATGAGAGTGAACCGGGGACATTCAGTAATCGTTATGTCTTGGAGAAAAATCCGCATCTATTAATTGAAGGCATCCTCATCTGTTGTTACGCGATGGGAATTGAAACCACATATATCTATATTCGTGGTGAATTTACGCTTGGTAAAAAGATGTTAGATGCTGCTATTAAAGAGGCTTATGAACAAGGGTACCTTGGAGAAAATGTCCGTGGTACAGGACTAAACATTAACATCTATTCGCATCCAGGGGCTGGTGCCTATATTTGTGGTGAAGAAACAGGATTGATTGAATCCCTTGAGGGAAAACGGGGACAACCCCGTAACAAACCTCCCTTCCCCGCTGTTCAAGGTGTATTCATGAAACCTACCGTCGTTCAAAATGTGGAAACCTTGTGTAATCTGCCTTTTATTGTTGGTAATGGTGTTGAATGGTATACCCAGATGGGACCGACTTATGGTGATGCACGGTTCGATCCGCCAAAACCCGATCCGAATACAGGCACGAAACTCTACTGTATCAGTGGTGATGTCAATGAACCGGGGGTGTATGAATTAGAACTCGGTTTGACATGCACAGAGCTTATAGAGGTTGCAGGTGGTTTGCGCGGTGAAGAAGTGAAAGCAGTAATCCCTGGCGGTAGTTCTGCACCGATCTTGACACACTATGAATTAGATACACGTCTTGATTTTACATCGCTCACACTGGCAAAGTCGATGTTAGGTTCGGGTGGAATCATTGTGATGAATGAGACTCGTAACATCGTTGATTGTTTGCTCAATATCATGAAATTCTACGCGCATGAATCGTGTGGTCAGTGTACACCGTGTCGATGGGGTACGCCGTGGGTGCGTGATATTGTCCAACGAATTGCTGATGGAGAGGGTAGACAAACCACTGTTACACGACCGAAGTTCGGTATCACAGAAAGCGGTAGATGGGGTGATACTGGCGAAACAGAGGAAATCTACGAAGACCTTGACTTGTTAGAAAACGTTGCGAACAACATTGCGAATGTAGATACGATGACTTGGAATACGATTTGCGTTTTTGGTATTGCTGTCTCTTGGCCCGCAGTGAGCTATATGCGTAAGTTCAGACCTGAATTTGAAGCTGCTATACGAGAAAGTAAATTGGTCACCTTGTCTGTTGCTGAAGCGACGGTACCACCAGAGGAAAATTACGCATATCAACAAAGAATTATCCCAAAAGAGATGGCTGACCTTGAATAGAAGTGAAGTAGGGACATAATTGCCAATGTTCAAAAGGAACACCTGTTATGAAAACGATGTTTATTGCCATTTTGGTCTACTTATGTCTAAGCACTGTCGTGGTTGCGGAACTGAGCGTCCAGGACTTAGAGAAGATCCGTCAAATTGTTAACGAGGCAGAGGTGCGTTTGGAGAAACGTATCACCGCATCTGAGACACATTTAGAAAAACTTATGACCGAACAAAGCAAAAGGTTAGACTTTCAAGGAACATTGACGATAGCACCCATCGGGGCAGTTATAGCCTTTGTGGGTATACCATTAATTCTCATCGCCTATCAGCAGAACAGGCGTACACAACAAGACGATATCCTAAAAACACATACGGCAGAGATTCAGGCATTGCGCGAGAAAATTGATGCACTTGAAGAGAAGCGCATCGTTGGAGCGTAGTCAATATATATAGGGATTATAATATTTATTTTTTTGTATTAGCGTAATTGTTAAGTTAATGTAAGTGCAACTTCTTTGGTAGGTACGACATTGGAGTAATATATATGGCATTAGTTAAACTGAATGACCTTGAAATTGAGGTTGAAGATGGAACGAATATAGTTGAGGCAGCACGGGAACACGATATTGAAGTGCCTCACTATTGTTACCATCCTGGATTGAGTCGTCCCGCAAACTGTAGGATGTGTCTCGTTGAACCTTATGGTCCCATACCAGGCGCGCCCCCAGGGACAATTGGTCCTGCTCGACAATTAGCAACGGGTTGTACGCTTACTGTTCGATCCGCACCACCTGAAAGAAAATTAGAAGAAAAATTTGACGCTATCATCCGAACAGATAGCGACCGTGTTATAAAGGCGCGAGAGGATATTCTTGAATTTTTGCTTGTGCATCATCCTCTTGACTGTCCGGTCTGTGACCAAGCAGGCGAGTGCGACTTGCAAGACTTCAGTTACCGGCATGGACACGATAAGAGTCGTTATCTGGAAGTCAAAAATGTACCACCGAAGAAGGATTTAGGACCGGATGTCTTGCTCTATTCCACACGTTGTATCGTATGCACACGGTGTATTCGATTCTGTGATGAGGTATCAGGTAGTGGGGAACTTGGTTTGATAAATCGTGGTTCCCACGATGAGATTGACATTCCGCGAAGCCATGAAGGAACACCTATCCAACTGCTTGACAACAAACTTGCTGGTAATGTTGTTGATATTTGTCCTGTCGGTGCGCTCATTAGCAAAGATTTCCTTTTCAAATCTCGTCCGTGGTTTTTAGAAAAGGCAAACAGCATTTGTACTGGGTGCAGTGTCGGTTGTAATGTTACAGTCGAGTATAAAACAGACGGCTTATATCGCATCAAACCCCGCTTCCATGAAGATATTAACCAACACTGGATGTGTGATGATGGTCGTCTTGGTTATCACTATGTTAACAGCGACGATCGCCTACAACTACCTCAAAAGAGAGTCGATAGCGAACTTGTTACAACACAGTGGGCAGATGCGCTGACGTTAATTTCCGAAAATCTATCAGAAGTTGAAGCAGATGATATTGTCGTTATTGGTTCAGCACAAGGCACAAATGAAGATAATTATGTCCTACAACAATTCGCACACGATGTGCTAAAGACAACACAATTAGGACTCTTTGGACAAGAACCGGGTGAAGCGCATAAATTCCCACAATTTACCATTGAAGCAGACAAGAACCCGAACACCGCAGGTGCAAGAACAATACTCGGTTCAGCAAATGGAAATGTTGTCTTAGAAGACGATGCACTCTGGGAAAAGGTCGCAGGTGCGAAGGTCGTTTATCTCGTTAGTGGGTGTCCAGAACGACCTCTCCAAGATACTGAAAAAGATGCATTAGAGAAGGTCGAATTCCTCATCGTTCAAGATATTTTACCATCAGAGGTTACACAGTTAGCTGATGTGGTCCTACCGGGTACAACTTTTGCTGAAAAAGATGGTACTTTCACTAATTCATCGGGATGGGTGCAACGGATTCGCAAGACAATTGATCCTCCTGGTGAAGCACAAGCCGATTGGGAAATCACACAACAGCTTGCAAAGCGGCTTGGTGGTGAGATTGATTACCACTTCGCGGGCGAGATTGCCATAGCAATTTCAGAGAATGTAGAGGGCTACGGTGACGCAACACATCAAAATATTGGAGATGCGGGTATTAAGTTAACGTAACTTCAATGAAGCGCGTCATCAAGAAGGAGAATTCATGGAGATAAATTTATTAGAACAGATAGTTATTCCAATCATAAAAATACTCTTTATTGCCCATCTACTGATTATTGGGGTGATGGCAATGATTTGGTCTGAACGCCGAGTAAGTGGATGGATGCAGGATCGGCTTGGACCGAATCGCGTTGGTCCGCAAGGACTACTCCAACCTATCGCAGATGGGATAAAGTTCTTGTTTAAGGAGGACCTCATACCAAATCACGTTGATAAACCACTTTACGTGCTTGCTCCCGCCATGCTATTAGTTCCTGCAATGATCACTATCGCTGTTGTGCCATTTGGAAGTTCAATAACAATTCCAGGATTGGAAAACCCTATACTTCTCCAGATCGCAGATATAAACATCGGTATTCTGTTTATTTTGGCAATTACCTCACTCGGTGTTTACGGTGTAGTTATCGGTGCGTGGGCATCAAATAATAAATACTCACTATTAGGTGGTCTACGTTCATCTGCTCAGATGATAAGTTACGAATTGACACTCGGATTGGCAATAATCGGTGTGTTGATGCTTTCCTCGTCACTTAGTCTACGGACAATTGCTGTGGAACAGGGCGCGTATCCTTGGAAATGGAACTTTCTCATACACTTCCCTGCATTTCTCGCCTTTACGACGGCAATGTTTGCTGAAACGAATCGATTACCGTTTGACCTCGCTGAAGCGGAACAGGAACTTGTCGCTGGGTACCATACCGAATATAGCAGTATGAAATTCGCTATTTTCTTCATGGCTGAATATATGAACATGATTGTGGGTTCTGCAGTTGTTGTAACGCTTTTCTTGGGTGGATGGCACTTCTTCGGATTGGAAAACGTAGGTGGTGAAGGGTCTATACTTGCTGGATTAATTTCGTTTGCTATCTTCTTTATCAAAACAGGTATATTCCTGTTTGTTTTCATCTGGGTACGCTGGACACTTCCGCGATTCCGATACGATCAACTGATGAATTTCGGTTGGAAATTCCTATTACCTGTTACGTTAACGTCAATCGTTGTTACCGGCACTTTATGGGTAGTAGTAAAAGAAAATAAACAACTTTGGATAGGCATAGGCAACGTGGTAGCAGCGTTCATTGTCGTTGCCATTGTAGCAGGGATGCTTGCCATGGACAATAACAGCAAATCTGCAGTACAAAGCACACCCGCTGCAGCACCACTGCGTGGGTTAGACGCTGTAGAATAGGAGACGTGTAAATGACTGCAGATCAAATTCTATTTTTCATTTTTGGCGGAATATCGTTAATAGGTGCAATTGCTGTCATCTCATTTCGTCACCCGATTTATAGTGCTCTCTCTCTTATTGTGACGTTCTTCTCGCAAGCGGGATTGTTTGTGCTTTTAGGTGCACACTTTGTTGCTGCGGTTCAGGTAATTGTATATGCTGGGGCAATTATGGTGTTGTTCCTCTTTGTGATTATGCTACTGAATCTCGGTACACTTTCTGCCAAAGGCGTAATGACAGGAAAACTAAAAGGTATTGCAATAGTTTTGGGCATCCTGTTTGCTGCACAAGGCATTTATATTGCAGCTAATGTGTTCAAAGATACTGAGGTGGGATCTCCAGAAGCAATAGAAAGGGCAGCAGCCCTCGCTGATAACCCAATTGAAACTTATGATATTGGCGTACTTCTATTCCGAGATTACCTCTTACCGTTTGAGGTTACCTCACTTATTTTGTTGGCAGCATTGATTGGTGTGATAGTCTTAGTAAAACGAGAAAACCGAGTCGAAAACTAACAAACAAATTCAGATTCCACGTAAAATTTACTTAGAACAAAGGGTTTATATGGCGTTACAATATTATCTCATCTTAAGCGCACTCTTATTTACTATAGGTGTAATTGGTGTTCTCGTCCGTAGAAACGCTATTATCATCTTTATGTGTATTGAATTGATGCTAAATGCAGCGAACCTTGCTTTTGTAGCAATTAGTCGCAACCTCGGAACTGCAGAAGGACAGTTGTTCGTCTTTTTCGTGATGGCTGTCGCTGCTGCCGAAGTCGCAATTGGATTAGCAATTATTGTAAGTGTTTTCAAGCATCGCGAAACAATCAATGTGGATGAAGTTAATTCGTTGAAAGGATAAAACATGTCACCAAATTTAATACTTGTCCTATTAATTTCACCACTTGTCGGGTTTCTGATTAACGGATTATTTGGCAAATGGTTAAAAGGTAACGAGAAACTAAGCGGAGGTATTGGCGCACTTGCTGTGCTTGTATCTTTAATTTGTTCCATTTCTGCCTTTATCAGTGTCAAAAATGGAAACCCGCTTGAGGGAGATGCAGGACACTTATACAGTTGGATTGTTAGTGGTGCGTTTATTGCTGGCGGTCCGTTTGAAGTTAACATAGGTTTCCATGTTGATGCCTTGACGACTGTGATGTTGTTAGTTATCACAGGTGTTGGATTTCTCATTCATGTTTATTCCATCGGATACATGCATGGGGATGAAGGTTATACCCGTTATTTTGCGTATCTAAATCTGTTTGTCTTTGCAATGCTAATCCTCGTTCTCGGCAACAACTACCTGATGATGTTTGTTGGATGGGAGGGTGTCGGACTTTGTTCTTATCTGCTGATAGGTTTCTGGTATGAGAAGCAGAGTGCTACAGACGCTGGTAAAAAGGCTTTTATCGTCAATAGAATCGGTGATTTCGGTTTCCTACTTGGAATGTTCACACTATTCGCAGCCTTTGGTAGTCTTGATTTTGTATCCATATTTGATAAAGCAGAAGCGGGTACTATTGAAATAGTTTTTGGAGAAACCACTAAAGCCACTCTCATGGTTGCAACTTTACTTCTCTTTGTTGGAGCAATTGGAAAATCTGCACAACTCCCGCTTTATGTTTGGTTACCGGACGCAATGGAAGGTCCAACTCCTGTGAGTGCATTAATACACGCCGCAACAATGGTTACCGCGGGTGTCTATATGATAGCACGTTCCGCAATACTGTATAATCTGGCAGAAACAGGAGCGGTTGTCGCATGGATTGGTGTCCTAACCGCGTTATTCGCTGCAATAATTGCCCTCAAACAAAATGACATAAAACGAATTCTCGCATATTCTACCGTGAGTCAACTCGGATATATGTTTGTCGGTGTTGGTGTTGGTGCGTATGCTTCCGGTATTTTCCATCTGGTAACACATGCATTCTTTAAAGGGTTGATGTTCCTTACTGCTGGAAGTGTAATGCACGCAATGGCAAATGAATTGGACATACGGAAAATGGGAGGGTTACGGAACAAACTACCGATAACACATGCAACATTTTTGGTTGGTGCGTTGGCTATTGCAGGTGCTCCGTTCCTAAGCGGATTCTGGAGTAAAGACGAGATCCTGCACAGTGCGTGGGATAGTTTTCCCTTTATATACATTATAGGATTAGTAACAGCATTTCTGACAGCGTTCTATATGTTCCGTTTAATCTTTGTAACATTTTACGGAGAATCTCGTGTTGAACCAGAGGTCGCCTCGCATCTCCATGAATCGCCAGCAGTGATGTGGCTTCCGTTGGCAATCCTTGCTGTTCCCTCTGCCTTGATCGGTCTGTTGTTAGGTGTCGGAGGACATAATAGTTGGTTCCATCATTTCACAGAAGATGTTTTCCCGAAAGCACATGAAGCATCGGGCAGTGTTTTACTGTTTATGGCAATTTCATCGGTTGTTGGTATAGCGGGTATCGCTTATGCATGGAAACGATACAAAGACCGTGCGCCTTCTGCAGAACCTACAAACACATTACAGAAGGTTGTTGCAAACAAGTTCTATGTTGATGAAGTCTACAATACTTTCATCGTACAGCCTATAAAAGGTGCTTCCCACTTCCTATTGTGGAAACTTTTTGATAGTGGAATTATTGATGGAATTGTCAATGGAGTCGCTGCACTGATACGAGTAATTGGAGGTATGTTACGGCGACTGCAAACTGGAATCGTCCAAGCATATATTGTGTCAATGGTAATAGGAATCGTGCTGTTCTTGGCTTACTATCTGTTTTTTACTTAGGTGATTGTTAGGACTAACGCAATTTAAGGATTCAATTGCAGAAAATGAGTCAAACACATTTAGGATATGAGGATAGGGTCAACTTAGGAAGTTACTATACGCCACCTAAATTTGTGAAGTTGGCATGGGAATTAATTGAACCTTATATTGATTCAAAGACGACTATAATTGACACTGCTTGCGGATACGGAGACTTTCTAAAGAATCGTGGACAATCATATACAATTGGATGTGATATAGACGAAAACGCAATAAATAAAGCGAAAAAGAACACGGATAAAGTCCAATTCTTTCAAACAAATTCTTTACATAACGTTTCAAGGGGGAAGTTTGGGATTCCGCTACAGTCAACAAAACTGATTGTCGTAGGAAATCCACCCTATAATGATAGAACATCACTTATTCGTCATAAGATAAAAAATGTCGGTTTTGATGTTGATGCAGATATAAAAAGTCGAGACTTGGGAATATCATTTCTCCGTTCCTATAATAAACTTGAAGCAGACTTTATCTGTGTTTTACATCCATTGTCGTACTTGATAAAACAAACAAATTTCAAACATTTGAAGGAGTTCACTGCACATTATAAACTGATAGATGGCATACTAATTAGTAGTGGGAAATTCCCGGAATCCGCAAAGCATACCCCATTTCCGATTATCATTGCCTTGTATCAACGCGATAATTCGGGAATGGAGTACAGTGATATACGTTCCTTTGCATTTAGGACAGTAGATGGGAATCGTTTCTGTCTTAGTGATTTTGATTTTATCCCATGCTATATCAAAAAATATCCGAGTAAACAGCAGCAACCGATCCCTGATGATTCGTTATTTTTCTGGACAATGCGGGATATAAACGCTTTAAAAAGGAATCGCACTTTTGTCCAAAACTATAGCACTAACACGATTGTGATTGATAAGAAAAAACTGGACTATTACGCTTATGTAGATGTTTTCAAAAGGAATCTTCATAGACTTCCGTTTTATTTTGGGAACTGTGATGTCCCGATAGATGATAAACTTTTCCAGCAGTCCAAACTTTGTTTCATGAGTGATACTATTAGACATCATCCTTATTTAGAGAAGCATTTTCAATTTGAACCGATAGAAAAGGAGCATGTGGAGACTGAAATAGATAGGTATTTCAAGCAGCTATTAGGCAATTATCAAGTTTGATAATACATATTGTTCTCATAATGGAGGCAACAGATGAACCAGAACAAATTTCGCCCACGAGGCGTACTTAACCAAGATGTTGCTGGTATCTGCGGTGTTGCAAGAATGACAGATAAAGCACGCGCTGCACATAATGGAAAAATTGGGAACTATTATAGATACGGTGCTGACTCTAAGCAAGATACAGAAATATTATCCTTTCTCGGTTTCTCGGCAGATGAATTTCAGGAAACTGCTGTGAAAATTGACGATGATGTTAAACTGGGCGCGTGGATTTTGGGCAAATGCGAAAAATCATCTGAGGAAGTATCCGAATTTAATAATAAATTGAAATCTCAGGTCAAACAAATAACACCTCGAAGCACCTTTTCTAATCGTCGTCGTCAATTAGCAGGTGATGATGAACCGCCTTTTCCTTGGTGGATGGCACCCGGATGGTGGACACTTTGGAAAATTTTCAAGAGATAAAGTGGTTGTTTATACAACATCAAACTAAAGATTGGAATATATTCGTAATATCAACAGATAGGTTATTGAACTTACACAAGACACAGAATAAAATACAAACATCCTAAAGTTACGTTTATATAAAGGAGATTTTATTGCTACTCTCAATCGTTATTTTTTTACCACTACTTGGTGTGATAGCCATTGCGTTGCTCAGAGGATTGGGCGCGAATGCTGTTAAATGGATCGCACTCGGTATTGGACTACTCACCTTTGTCATATCAATAAGACTTTACACTGAGTTTGATACTGCTAACGTTGGATTCCAAACTAACTCAGAAGTATACCAAAAACTGGATTGGATTCCCGGTATAGGTGCAAGTTATCACATCGGCATTGACGGTATTTCGTTGTGGTTAGTGCTACTAACAACATTCCTAACACCGATATGTATTATCGCCGCGTGGAATTCAGTAGAAAAAGGTTTGAGCGGGTTTATGATGTCCCTCCTCGCTTTGGAAACAGGGATGTTAGGTGTATTTTGCGCTTTAGATCTATTTCTATTCTTCGTATTCTGGGAGTCGATGTTGATTCCGATGTATTTCCTTATCGGAATATGGGGTGGTGAACGTCGAATTTATGCCACTATCAAGTTCGTCCTCTATACAATGGCGGGTAGTGCGCTAATGTTAGTTGGCATTTTAGCACTATACTTCCAAAACAATAACAGTTTTGATATTACAACATTACAAGGACAATTTGAGCCATCTAATCTCCTATTCCTTGCCTTTTTCATTGCCTTTGCAATCAAAGTTCCTCTATTTCCTTTCCATACTTGGCTACCCGATGCACACGTTGAAGCACCTACTGTAGGAAGTGTAATCCTTGCAGGTGTCCTGCTAAAAATGGGTACCTATGGAATAGTCCGCTTTTGCCTACCCCTTTTTCCAGAAGCAGCAGCACACTACACACCGCTAATAGTTACATTAGCAGTTATCGGCATAATCTACGGTGCATTAGTAGCAATGGTGCAACCGGACCTGAAAAAGTTGGTAGCGTATTCCAGTGTGAGTCACCTCGGTTTTGTTGTCTTGGGTCTTTTTTCACAAAATGGCACCGCTATACAAGGTAGCGTTCTGCAGATGGTTAATCACGGCTTAAGCACTGGTGCGTTGTTCCTGTTGGTCGGTATGATTTATGAACGACGACACAGTCGTATGATAGTTGATTTCGGTGGGCTTGCAAAGAAAATGCCTATCTTCGCGACTATCTTTCTGATTGTAACGTTATCGTCCATAGGTTTGCCCGGACTCAACGGATTTGTTGGGGAATTCATGATTCTACTCGGCAGTTATGTTGGCGGAGCATTCTCAAAATGGTACGTAGTCTTAGCAACAACAGGCGTGATTTTAGCAGCAGTCTACATGTTATGGATGTTCCAACGCGTTATGTTCGGAACACCGGACGACATAAACGCAAGTCTACCTGACCTAAAACCGCGCGAAATCGCTGTCCTACTACCGATACTTCTGTTTATCTTCTGGATTGGCGTTGGACCGAATACCTTCTTGGAACCTATGGCAGCGTCTGTAAAAGAGATAGAAGCAAAGGTTAGAGTTATCCCTGAAACTCCCGCAGTTGGACAAGTTAATCAAATGGATACCGATGACGCTGTTGTGGATGTTAAAACCGCAACCCTAAAGATAAATGAAGAGGAGGCACTGTCAAAGTAGTGAAGTCAAAAATCGTATTTTGCCTAATTCTTTGTGTCATTTTAGCACTTACAGTATCATTTTCAATAGAAACCTTCGCAGCGGATGATCCACACGGTGATGAAGCTGCTCACCATAGCGGAGGTGTAGATGGCGCAAAGTTACCGCTTTGGAGTATTATTCCTTTTATCGGAATTCTGCTATCAATCGCAATTTTCCCACTCGTGTTTGACTCCCATTTTCTTGTTCACCACGGTGGAAAAATGTCTCTGATATGGGGATTAGTCTTCGCAATCCCATATCTCATTGCTTTCAGAGGTGAGGCTTTTTATGATATCCTGCACATCTATTTATTAGACTACATCCCGTTCATCATTCTTTTATGGGGATTATTCACCGTAGCAGGTGGTATCCTTGTGCGCGGTACACTCCGAGGAACCCCAATAGTCAATACTGTGTTATTGTTAATCGGAACTATCATTGCCTCCTGGGTAGGAACTACTGGCGCATCAATGCTGCTTATCCGTCCCTTGATCAAAGCAAATGCATACCGCAAGAAAAAGGTTCATCTTGTCGTCTTTTTCATTTTTCTCGTAAGTAACATCGGTGGTTCTTTAACGCCATTAGGTGACCCACCCCTTTTCCTCGGATTTCTCCGAGGGGTGCCATTTTTCTGGACAACTACCGCGTTATTACCACACATGCTTTTTATAAGTACGATCTTAATTGTTCTATTCTTTATATTTGATACTGTGATGTTTAAACGGGAAGGTGGCGTTGTACCAGATGATGGTACAAGTGAACCGATTCGCGTCGACGGTCTCTTTAATCTCGTCTTCTTACTTGGAATCGTTGGCGCAGTCTTAATGAGTGGTTCGTTCAAATGGGGTGAGGTGAATATTCTCGGTGTGCATGTATACTGGCAGAATATAACTCGTGAACTATTGATTGTTGCAATGGGGGTGTTGTCACTCTTATTTGCACCATTTAATGGAGAATTACGTCAAACCAACGAATTTTCATGGGAACCAATTGAGGAAGTGGCAAAAGTCTTCGCAGGAATATTTATAACAATAATTCCTGCACTTGCAATTCTGAAAGCAGGAGAAGCAGGAGCATTAAGGGGTTTGATTGCTTCAATACAAGAACCTTTTCACTATTTCTGGATTACTGGTATACTATCCAGTTTCTTGGACAATGCCCCAACGTATTTGACGTTCTTTAATACTGCTCTTGGAAAATTACATCTTTCAGAAGCAGTTGTGCCACAAATTCTTGCAGGACAATTGACTGAACCGCAGCACCTTGAGTTCATCAGATTACTAACAGGTATCTCTGTCGGAGCGGTGTTCATGGGGGCAAATACATATATCGGTAACGCACCGAATTTCATGGTAAAATCAATCGCTGAACAGAGTGGTATTCGTATGCCAAGTTTCTTTGGTTTCATGCTATGGTCCGTCGTTATTTTATTCCCACTGTTTGTGATTGTTACATTCGTGTTTCTCCGATGACCGCTCCCCGCCCTAAAGGACGGGGTTTCTTTGAACCTCATCCGAACAATTAGGGGTTAGACTCACATCCACGTGATGTTTTTGTCTATGGGACCATCTTCAGGCTTCTTTAGGTATGAACCGTTATCACGGGGTCCTCTGGAGTCTGTTTCCAGCCGAAACTGGACGACACAGGTGTAATCCTGCGGTGCGGCTCATATTGCACGCTACAGACAAAGTTGTTGTTCGCAACGATGACTGATACTTGACTGCCTTATGCAGTTTCAAAATATGAAAAATACAAGGGTCCGTCATCTTTCAGACTTGAAACAAGATTTTTCACTTTTCGGTGGTATGTGCCACAATCACTCTGCCCCGTTGTAAAGGGGTGGTTGAGACATCCGCAAGGGTGCGGAAGTTACAACTCTCAACCAAGTGACTGGTAATAGTCTATCACAAACAAACGAAAAAGTCAACGACTTTTTCAACAATGGAGACGTTAGCCGTGTCTACATCCCCGACCTAAAGGAACGGGGTCTTGACACGGAACGTTTGATAATTTATAGTTGTTATGGTCAGTTTCAAATATCTAAATTGCTTGGACATATTATAACGTATAATATCAAAAATATACACTTTAACCGTGCTTTCGTGAGATTTAAAACTTGACTGTGTTCATGAATTGGGTTAACATTTAACGAAGTTTATCAATTTTGACTTAATCAAAAGCACCTGAAATTTAGTTGATGTTTCTATATATCTTAGCCAGATAAATATATACAATTATGAAAAACTATCGCGTTGCCATATTGGGTTGTCGCAGCCGTGGCACTTCCGCAGCCAAAGCATATCACGCGCATCCGCGCACAGAGATCGTAGCTCTCTGCGACTTAGTTCAGGACAGGTTAGATGCTCTGGGAAAAATCGTCAATGTATCCACACATTTCACCGATTTAGATGAGATGATTCAACAGACTAATCCTGATATTGTCGCAATTCCCACTGCCACAGAAATGCATTATTCTCTCTGCATGCGCGTGCTTGAATATGGTGTAAATATTGAGGTAGAAAAACCAATATGTGTTGATTTGGTTCAAGCAGATGCGATATTGGCAAAAGCAGAAGAGAAAAATGCCCGAGTCGTAGTACATCATCAAAGACGTGTGAGTCCATCAATGCAAGGAGTAGCAAAAGTACTTGATGAAGGGAGAATTGGTGAACTTCGTTATATGTCCGCATGTGGAAAAGGTTATTATGCTGGTTATGGGTTGATGAACATTGGCACACATGTTGTCAATAACATGCTGCGTTTCGGTGGACACTGTAGAAGTGTTGTAACACAAGCAACAGCAGGTGGTCGAGAATTGATACCTGATGACGTTCTTCCATCACCTTCTGGAATGGGAACGGTTGCAGCAGAATATACAACATCCACTCTTCAATTTGAAAATAATGTAACTGGTACTCTGATTCAGCAACGTTTTCCAAACGTAACTTCTGATGCTTATGTTTTAGAACTCTACGGAACTGAGGGAAGATTATTCTGGTCTGAATTGAAGGGTTCATGGTGGTTGCCAACACCTCACTTTATTCCAGACGGGACACATGACCGATGGGAAAAAATTCCATCTATTTTTCCTGATCACTTTGATAGAGACAAAGGCGCAGATGCTGACGACTACTGCATTGTAGACGAATATGTTAACGCATTGGATGAAAACCGTGAACATGAATGCAGTGGTGAAGAGGGTAGACATACCCTTGAGGTTTTAATGGGTGTATTTGAATCTGCTATTTACGGTACACGAGTGGAACTTCCACAGAAAAACAGAGAACATCCTCTACAACGTTGGCGTGATGAACATGGTCTCGGTGCTCCTAAAGAGATGCCACGCGATTATGGTAGTTGGTTATCAAAGGAAAATGAAAGATTATACGGAAAATAATATTATATTTACAAACAGGTAATTTCTGATTTATGTTATCTTATCTAATTTTGGATAGTTTACAGTTGGAGATTTTTTATGCCAAATCCTTCTACAAATGCTGACAATTTACCACCAATTCCACTGACAGAAGAGCAAAGGTTTCTATTTGATACACGCGGATGGCTCTTGTTTCCTGGTGTGTTAAGTGAGACTGATGTTAAAGAGATGCGTGAGTTCTGTTATCAACTTCAACGTGATCGAGAATCTATACCTGAACATCATCGTTCATCTATAGGAGGTCCATTAGAATCGTTGACCGACCATCCTGTAGTTCTCGGATTTATGAACGAATTCTTAACATCTGGGTATGCCAACGAGAACTGCTACGGATTCCGGTTTGAGGGTACATTCCTTACAATACGTGGAAATGGACACGACAACTTCCGTCCCCACGGAGGACGCGGAATGCTCAACTTTCCCGGTAATTCTCATACATATCACTTACACCACGATAGGGCGCATAGTGGATTGACGCGAGTCGTGTGGGAACTCAACCCTGTTAAAGAGGGTGGAGGCGGAACAATGTTTCTTACTGGCAGTCATAAAGGTGCATTCCCCGCACCAAAATCTACCGAAGATCGTAATTCACCACTGTGGGAAGATTATAGTTGTCCTGCGGGTTCAGTCCTCATTTTTACAGAAGCTATCACACACACCGGAGCGAAATGGACTGATGAAGAAGTTGACCGCGTCGCAATTTTTAACTGTTATAATACCGTTGGTAACAAATGGCACAGTTGGGAACCACATCCGAAACATCTTGAAGAGATGTCTTTTAAACGGAAAACTCTTTTTCGTCCGGTTTATTGTCAAAACAATACACCGACTTTGGATGCTGTGTAATCCATAGTGTTTGCTGACAAATTGAATTCAAACTGAGTACGAAAACAGAATAGGAAGAATATGAAAATTACCAATGTCAAATCATTCGTCTCGTCTTCAGGTCATTTCTTTGTCAAGGTAGAAACAGACTCAGGGATATACGGTGTTGGTGAGGGTGGTTTAAGACGACGTTCTATTGCATTAGCGGAAGTTGTTAGATCGTTTGAACCTTTCCTAATCGGTGCTGATCCCTTTCAAACTGAACATCTATGGCAGGTTATGTTTCGTGGTGGATTTTTCCCTGGAGGGGTTGTCCAATCCGCTGCAGTCAGTGCAGTTGATATTGCACTATGGGATATCAAAGGAAAAGCACTCAATGTTCCTGTCTATGAATTGTTAGGTGGACAGACAAGGGATAAAGTCGTTTGTTATCCGCATAATGGTGGTGGAAATTTAGATACCCTTGTTGAAAGCTGCAAACAAACCTATGAAGCAGGTTGGAAATTCGTCCGTTGGGGTTTAGCTGATAGAACTGGATCAGGAACATTTGAACCACGCCGCGCTGTTCAATTTGGATTGGAAGAGGTTCAAGCTGTCCGAGAAGCTTTAGGAGAGGATGTGAATATCCTCGTTGATGTCCATACACGTCTTGATCCTGCTGATAGCATTGAATTTTGTAAACAGGTTGAACAATATAATCCATTCTTTATTGAAGATCCGTTACGGAGCGAAAACTCAGCAAGTCTCAGAAGGTTACGACAACAGACATCTGTCCCAATAGCAGTCGGAGAACAATATGATAGTAAGTGGACATTCAGAGAAGTTATAGAAGAGGATCTGATTGATTACTGTCGTGTTGACTTGTGTATTGCTGGTGGATTGACAGAAGCACGTAAGATCGCTGGATGGTGTGAAACACATTATATACATCTTGCTCCACACAACCCGCTTGGTCCCGTTTCCACTGCAGCATGTCTGCATCTCTGCTTATCCTCTTCACTTGTAGGTGTGCAGGAACTACCTCGTGCTCCAATGTCTTCACTGACAGATGTTTTTCCTGTACAGGTGCCATTTGAATCCGGATATCTCTTACCACCAGAATCTCCAGGACTCGGTATTGAATTCAACGAGAATGCACTTACTAACGTGTCAACACCAGAACTTTCAGTACCTTACGGATATCAACGTGAAGACGGTTCCTACACAAATTGGTAAGAATTATAACATGTTAACACTACAAAATTGGAAATCGCTTATAGAATGAATTTCTATACTCCGGTGAAGGGGTTTCAGCATGGATTTATTAAAAGAAACATTTGATTTTGCAAAACGACAGATATCAATATCAGGTATATACAATCCGGACGCAGACGTTGTTCTCTTTGATGGAAATTGTAGCAAATTATTAAAAGATATACCATCTCACTCGGTAGATTTGATCATTACTTCTCCACCATACAATATAGGAAAAAAATATGAGACAAAAATGTCTTTACCAGCATACCTAAAAAACCAGGAACCAGTAATAGTTGAACTTGTTCGTGTACTTGCCGAAACTGGGAACCTGTGTTGGCAGGTAGGCAATTATGTGGAAAAGGGCGAGGTTTTTCCACTTGATATTTACTTTTATGACATTTTCAAAAGGTTTGGTTTAAAATTGCGAAATAGGATCATCTGGCGATTTAGTCATGGCTTGCACTGTAAAAATCGGTTTTCTGGGCGGTATGAAGTAATCCTATGGTTTTCAAAAAGTGATGACTATATATTCAATCTTGACCCAGTCAGGGTTCCTGCCAAATACCCGGGCAAACGTCATTTCAAAGGTCCAAAACGAGGTCAACTTTCAGGGAATCCGCTTGGTAAAAACCCCTCTGATGTTTGGGATGTGGTGACACATGACTGGGAAGACGGCGTATGGGATATTCCAAACGTGAAAGCGAACCATCCAGAGAAAACCGAACATCCGTGTCAGTTTCCTGTAGAATTAGTTCAACGATGTGTATTGGCACTTACACACTCCGAGGGAATAGTATTTGACCCATATTGTGGTGTAGGATCAACAATTATCGCAGCCTTACAGCATAACCGCAAAGCAATTGCCGCGGAACTTGATTCAAACTATATTGAAATAACGCGTGAGCGGATACAGAAGTTCGCAGATGGAGAATTACCTCTACGTCCAATAGGAAAACCGATTCACCAACCATCTGGAAAAGAAAAAGTTGTGCAAATGCCTTTGGAATGGAAATAATTCATCATGATTATTGCAGCTGAATTTTCTTTTAATGATGGAGATAGCATTCAAGAAACACACCCACATCTCATCAATGAAGTAATTGATATTATTACATCTGTTGACGCTTCAAAGTGTAAAACTAAAATAAGCAAAGAGATTACTATGCCGGGGAAAATGTTATATAGTCCCAAAGCCCTTAATCGTGCTTTTACCGATGGCTTTGAATCTAAAGGCTGGGAAAAGAAACGCGTAAAATGCGAATATCCTACAAACTATTACCATTCTGGATATTCACCGCAACAAATTAACCAAACCGCATACCGTGAAATAGACTTTTTGAAGGATAGACTTGGAGTAGAAATACAATTTGGAAAATATGCTTTTATGGTCTACAATGTGTGTGCGAAAATGACCATTTTTCACAACTTGGGTTATATTGATGTTGGGATTGAAGTTGTTCCCGTGAAGGCATTTGCTGATGAAATGTCTACTGGTGTTTCATATTTTGAACAGTTTGTGTGGGATTTAGAACAACGTGGTGTTGCGGACATTGACATTCCAGTCCTCATCTATGGTATAGATATTGCAAACAAATGAGGTGACAATTACTCAGTTTACGAAGGAGTACATATATTATGAAAACAACTGACATTAAAACTATGGCAACTGAATATATTATTAACACTTATGGTGACAGAAGTCTTGCATTCGTTAAGGGTGAAGGACCCTATTTATGGGATGCTGAGGGAAAAAAATACCTCGACTTTTTAGGTGGGTTAGCTGTCAATGGATTAGGACATGCACATCCGAAGGTCGTAGAAGCAATACGCGAACAAGCAGGTAATATTCTACACACCTCAAATCTATATTACATTCAACCACAAGCAGAATTAGCAAAACTTCTTATTGACAATTCGGATATGGACCAGTGTTTTTTCTGTAATAGTGGTGCTGAAGCAAATGAAGCAGCAATAAAATTGGCACGCAAATATGCCAAAGATAACGGAAGAACAAACTCCTACGAAATCATTACAATGGACAATTCGTTTCACGGACGAACTATGGCTACCATTACAGCAACCGCGCAGACCAAATATCACGTCGGATTTGAACCGATGCTTGAAGGATTTAAATATGTTCCATTTGATGATTTGGAAGCAACTGAAGCAGCTATCTCTGACAAAACCTGTGCAATATTAGTTGAACCGATACAATCCGAAGGAGGCGTAAATATCCCCAGTGATGGTTACTTACAAGGACTACGAGAACTTTGTGATAAGCATAATTTACTACTGATGTTCGATGAAGTGCAAACAGCCATGGGTAGACTGGGTACATTTTTCGGCTATCAAAGTTATGGTGTTGTACCAGATGTAATTACGATGGCAAAAGCACTCGGTAGCGGTGTTCCTATTGGAGCAATGTTAGCGAAAAGAGAAGTAGCTGAAAGCTTTGTCCCCAGCACGCATGCTGCAACATTTGGAGGGAACTTCCTCTCTTCCGCAGCAGCAGTTGCTACTATAAAAACCATATTAGAAGAGAATCTCGCGGTAAATGCAGTCAAAATGGGAAACTATCTCGCAGGTGGTCTTATGGAACTCAAAGACAAGTATCCAATTAAAGAAGTACGTGGTAAAGGCTTGTTACGAGGTCTCGTAATGGATGTTGACGCAAAACCACTCGCTGCAAAATGTATTGATAATGGGTTAGTAACTATCTGTACTAACGATTATGTCCTTAGGTTCTTACCTCCACTCAATATCAATGCAGGTCATGTTGAGGAAGCGGTGAACATCGTTGAGAAATCAATGTCGGAGGTTCTCTAAATGAGAACCCTGCATAAGCATGGTGTTCTAAGAACATTATGTTTCTTTCTTTGCCTATTAATTGTCGTCGCACATAATGGGTGCGCAACCAATGGTAAAATAAACATAGAATCGCCCGTATCTTTATCAGAATTTGCACCACACTTAGAAACACTTCAAGTGAGATACGATCTAACTGATACATTAAGAACTGATAAGATGAGGGTGATAATTCAGGAAGGTGATAGTGGAGCGGAAGAACTCCGTGAAAGACTTTGGTATAAAAAATCCATTGATGGTAGTGACTTATTACGTATCCAAGCTTTAGGAGCGTTTAATGACCCTAAAGGTATTGCTATTGCAAACCGAGATGAATTTTTGCTTTCACTTATTGAACAACAGGAAACATATAAAGGTAAGTTGTCTGACGGTATTTTACGAGAAATATTCGGGATCGATCTACGTGTTTCTGACGTATTAAGTGCGATATTTGCTAATCCATTTCTTGATGGACGTACCGATAAATTAATAATCTCACGTTCCGGTGAAGAGTATATTGTGAGCCGTCCAGGTGTTGAATCAGGAAGTACTGAATATATAACGCTCCATATCCAGGATAACGAGCCACGCGTTATTCAATGGAGCATCAAGGATAAAGATAATACGCTGCTTCAGAGTGCGTTTTTCTCAGACTATCGTGAAGTTGATGGAATTCTCAGACCGCACAAAGTTCATATTGAACGTCCCCTTGAACAAACCCGTGTCACTGTAAGCATTGCGCAAGTCCAGATCAATACAGAAATTAAGGAAAGTAGGTTTGATTTTTCACCATTTTTAACCGATGATTTTATAATAAAGTCAATTTCAGATATCAACCAAGATGATGTACCTGAATGAAGAAACAGAGAACTCTACGGATTCGTGCCCACGCAAAAATAAACCTATATCTTGATGTAGTGGGTAAACGTAATGATGGGTACCACAACCTCGAAACCGTTTTTCATTCCATTGCTTTACACGATGAGATAATACTGAGCGAAAGATCAACTACGAGTATCAAAGTCTTATGTGATCATCCCGATGTTCCTTTAGACACACATAATCTCGCTTATCGGGCAGCAGATGCTCTTAGCAAATTAGTTGATGGTTTTGGTGGACTTGAGATTCAGATAAATAAACGAATCCCTGTTGCTGCTGGACTTGCAGGTGGTAGTGCTAACGCAGCTGCTGTTCTTGTTGGTGTGAACACACTTTTTTCGTTAGGTTTCTCTAAAAATGAATTGATGACAATAGGGGCAAATTTAGGAGCTGATGTACCTTTCTGCATACAGGGTGGTGCTGCCTTCGGCACAGGTATAGGCGACATTCTCACTCCTTTACCACCCCTTACAGACATTCCAATTGTAATAATTAATCCAGGAATCGCAATCTCTACTAAAGACATATTCCAAAATTTGAATATTACCTTGACAAAGCCAGCAAATAAAAGTATAATTATATGCACATGTGTTGAGAAGAGCAATGTAGTCGGAGTTGGTAGGAACTTATACAATCTACTGGAAACACCGGTTTTTTCCAAACACGCAATATTGGCAGCGTTAAAGACTCAGTTGTCTACACAGACTGGGTGTTACGGTGCTTTGATGTCTGGAAGTGGTGCTTCTATCTTCTCATTGATGGAAAACTCCGTTACAGCAAAGCAGTGTGAATCACTCTTCAAAACTAAGGTCAGTTTTTGCACGACTACACATACCCATGGATATGGCGTATGTATTGATAATTGAAGGGCGGTGGCCAAGCGGTAAGGCACAGGTCTTTGGAACCTGTATGCGTAGGTTCGAATCCTACCCGCCCTGTTTATATTTTAACATAAAGGTTTAGAAGAAAATGCAGCAAGCTAAATTAGAAGTCCAGCCAAGAGATGCGTTTGGCAAACAGAGTGCACGTGCAATTCGCCGTGCAGGTGGTGTGCCAGCAGTAGTTTATGGACGTAAAGAAGGTACAGTTCCGCTTCAAATTAATGAACGGATACTTAAACAATTTCTGAGAACATACGGCGAAAACGTCATCATTAATATGGAAGTCACAGAAGGAAAATCCGAACCTGTCATCATTAAAGAAATTCAACGTGATACAGTTGAGAAACGGATACTACTCCATGCTGATTTCCTACGAATTTCATTAGATGAACCTGTTACCTCCTCAGTGCCTATTGTAATCGTTGGAACACCAGCTGGAGCACAAGAAGGTGGGGTTATGGAATTTCCACTTCGTTATCTTACTCTGAATTGTCTACCAGCACTGATGCCAAATGAAATAACTATTGATGTTACCAATCTTAATATAGGTGATATTATTTATGTACAGGATATAAAAATTGATGATGAGATTGAAGTAATGGATGAGGCACAACGAATCATCGTTTCTATAAGTCAGCCACGTGTCATTGTTGAAGAAGTTGTTGAAGTTGAAGAAGGTGAGGAAGGTGAAGAAGCTGAAGAAGGCGAAGAAGCTGAAGAACGAGATGATGATGCAGCTGAAGATGAAGCTGAAGAACGCACCGAACCTGAGGTAATTTCACGTAGACGTCGTAATGAAGACGACGAAGAATAACATTAAGATGTGGTTACGCACATTTGACACCATAAAACTCTTTCTATTCATTATTTTATTAGTCTCCGCAACGCACGGTTTTGCACAAGTTAAAACCGTGCGTTTTGTTGATGGTGAGGGAGATATTCTCAGTGAAGTAGAATATATACTTCATGATGAACATATCTATCTCTCTGTTGAATCACTTAAGTCTGTCTTTGACCCGGAGATGAAACACTCATACCATACACCAAGCAAACAACTCACCATAAAAACAAAAGATAAAGTAATCAAAGTATGGATGGGGAACCCCTCTATAAATATTGATGACGGCAGACAAATAATTACCCTCACAGTTCCACCACGTATTATTAATGGACAACAAAAGATACCAATTAGTTTTTTTGAGAAGGTATTACCAGAACTGGATGATGTTAGTGTAATCTATAAACCTGAACTTCAACGTGTTAGGATCATGCATAATACATCCTTTCCAAGTGATGTATCAGAAACAAATCGTTTATGGACGGTTATCATTGATCCTGGACACGGTGGAGAAAAGGACGTTGGCTGTAAAAGTCAAACTGGAATATATGAAAAAGATGTTGTACTTTCTGTTGCAAAAGCGATAAAGACTCAATCCAAACAGCACGGTTTTTCAATTCATCTTACACGCGAACAAGATGTAAATAAATCTCGACAACAACGTTTCCAATTCGCAAACCGTATCCAAGGCAAACTGTTTATTAGCTTACATTGCAATTCATCGTTTTCACAGAATCATAAAGGTATTCACCTCTATCTGAACAATCCTTACGGACAGTTACAATTCAGAACTGCACCGATACCAAAATTTGGAGATAAAGACCTTAACATTCGCACACAAGCAAATTATCTACAACAGAGTAAAAAGTTTGCTAATATTCTTGAGAAGGAACTAAATTTCTTTGCTAAAGATCCGATTGTTATATCTGAATTTCCAATTATTGCTTTGAACGATGTCTTTATGCCTGCAGTATTAATTGAACTCGGATACCTGTCAAATTTAGATGATACAGCAAGACTTTCAAATCAAAATCATATTTCAGAACTTGCTCAAACAATCGTCCGTGCAATACAGATATATTCTGCGAAAGTTCGTCAAACTACAAAACCTGATGATCAAACTTCAGAGGAATCCTCAAGCCCTATAGAGAGATAGAAACAATCAAAGTTTGTTAAGATAAGAACAAAACTTATCTAATAATTAAGGTTTTGTTAGATTTCGCTTCATTCTCACTCATACATACTCATAATGTATAACAGACACCGTTACACGTTGATATTCCACACCATAGGAATGGTTTCACACAGACACTTTGTCCCAATAAGTATTTTATTAGATGGGTTATAGTGAACGGCAAATTCAGGTATCCTTTGGAATGATATAATGTCTTTATTTAGAAAAATAATCCATTCAAGGATCTTTATAATTTGGGGAATTACCTTAGTTACTATCGCAATATGTCTTGCTATCGTGCTATTATTAATTGCGAATTCTAAACGAACAGCTATTCAAGATGCACCACCTGAACTACCGAATCAAGCGAATCCGACGGATATGTTACCTTCCCTAAAAGATGTCAATATATTTTTATTAGAATCTACTGAACATGAACTCACACCTTTCCGAGTTGAATTACATTTATATGCTGAACCGACAGAACAGTTAAAACAGATCATTTCTGCACTTATACAAACAACTCCAACTAACTATAGAAATCCAATTCCACGTGGTACACTTCTAAATGAAGTCTACATAGATACTCAAAAGACAGCATATTTGGATTTTTCTCACCATTTGGCAGATGGACAAATCGGGGGAACTACTGCAGAGATTATGTCTGTTAATGCTATACTTAGGACCGTGTTTAACGCATTACCCGAATCAGTAAAACATGTTCAGATATTAATTGACGGTAAAGAGGTAGAAACACTTGCAGGTCATCTAAACATATCTCAACCATTACGGTATTGAATATGCAAACTGAATTATCTCATGCATTGTAAGAACACTACTGATAATCACTCAAAACTGATTGTTGGTCTCGGTAATCCTGGACTACGATACGAAAAAACAAAGCATAATATCGGTTTTCGAGTTATAGATGCTCTCTACGATAAATTACAAACCGCAAATGATACTGACAATTCAACTACCAAACGTGTGACATCAGTCTGTAACTCACTTGTTATACAGACAGAACATCACAGTTCTCCCATCATACTTGCTAAACCGATGACATACATGAACAACAGCGGTTCAGCAGTCTCAGCCCTAATCAATCGGTTCGACATTCCACTTACAGACCTATGTATCATCTACGATGATGTTCATTTGGACATCGGTAAGATACGGATACGACGAAAAGGAAGTGATGGTGGTCAAAAAGGAATGCAGTCAATTATCCATCATTTGGGAACTCAGGAGTTTCCTCGATTACGAATAGGTATTGGAGAACCTGTTGGAAATATAACAGACTATGTGCTTTCAAAATTTTCAAAATCAGAAGAAATAGAGATTGAACAGACGATTGAACGTGCAGTCGATGCTGTTGATACAATCTTACAAGAGGGAATTCTCACTGCAATGAATCGGTTTAACAGACGTTAAGCCTGTTTATATTTCTTATGAGGGGAAGACCATGGATCAGATATACCGTATACAAAACGTTGAAGATATACCGAGTCCATCACTTGTTGTGTATAGAAATTTAGTACAAAAGAATATTGACCATGCAATTGATATGGTTGATGGGAATGTTTCAAAACTTAGACCGCACGCAAAAACACACAAAACTGCAGAGATCGTTGAAATGGAACGTGATGCTGGTATCCTCAAACATAAATGTGCAACACTGAAGGAAGCAGAAATGCTTGCACAAAATGGCATAAAGGATATTCTAATTGCTTATCAGATGGTAGGTCCAAATATCAAGAAATATCTATCACTCTGTCAACGGTATCCTGAAGTAGATTTCAAAGTAATCGTTGATCACCATGATGCAGTGACTGCCCTATCTACAGCAGTGGTTGAATACGGTTTGCGTGTAAATGTAATGCTTGATCTTGATGTCGGAATGCATCGGACAGGTGTTCCTGTCAGCGATAAAGCAGTGGAAATATACGAAACTATTGATAAGTCAGATGGTTTACATCCGTGTGGATTACACGTCTATGATGGACACATACATGATACAGATATATTGGAACGGATAAATTCTTGTAATAGAAGTCTTGCACAGGTTGAACAGATGCAAGACAAGTTGTCTACAAAAGGTATCAATGTACCACTGATTGTAATGGGTGGCACACCAACATTTCCTATATATGCACAAACTCCTGGAGTAGAAGCATCTCCAGGCACATTTGTCTTCCATGATTATGGATATGTATCAAATTATCCTGACCTCGGATTTATACCTGCAGCATTATTACTAAGTCGCGTTATAAGTATACCTACGCCAACACGTTTCACGCTTGATTTAGGACACAAAGCAATTGCCGCTGATCCTGACGGTGTTCGCGGTACTATATTGAATATTGAAAATACAGAAGTTGATACACAACATGAAGAACATTGGGCAATAAATGTTCCTGACTCTACACATTTACAAATAGGTCAAGAGATGTATGTCTGTCCAACCCATATTTGTCCATCGGTTGCATTGCATACATATTACTATGTTATTGATTCGGATGGATACTATAAAGAAACCTGGGATGTAATAGCAAGAGATCGAAGTGTGGGATAAACGTTTATAGTGAAATCCAAAAATATGTTCACACTCACTGGTAGATGCGGTTTCATGAAGATTAAGAAATAAATTCGGTAATTTATTATTGAAGTCCAGCGCGCTTACAAAGCGCACCTACCACTTTTGCGTAAGTCCTGTTTATTATTGAAGTCCAGCGCGCTTACAAAGCGCACCTACAGGTTTGAGGACATTAATATTACCGAAAGAATAAATTAATCTTCATCTAACCGCACCATTTACTGATGTTCGGTTAGGAAACCGAACTATAAGCGTCAATTTAAGAAATAGAATCAGGATTTCTTCAAGAAATAATTCAGGGTTATTTAGTTTTAAGGATTCTCAATTTATGAGGTTAACTGCAAGTTTAGGTTTTGAAGCATAGTATTTCATCGTATCAGCTATCTGCGTAACCCCTGCAAAGCGGAATACTGCTAATGCGATATTTCGTAATGCAGCCATAACCTGCGGAATAGCACCACATCGGACAGGCGATGCGTCTTCTCCGAGTTGAGTATCACGCATCCAATGCGACTTGTTTTCTATTGCCCAATGCCCACGGCGTAGTTCAAGTAAGTGTTGTGCAGAGGCTTCTTCGGGTGTCAGACTTGTTATACCATAGCTGACTTTGGTTTTTTCTTCTGCTGTGTTTGGGTTTTTGTGAATATAACGATATTGGATCACTTGTGCTATACCTGGCCAGTCCAGATATGCGTTGAGACTTGTGCTTGCTTTGATACACCTTGTCTCAACTCCATAGGCATCAATTTAGTGCGTAACGTTAGTACCTCTGATACACCTTTCGCCTTTCTGAGGTTAAGGTTATACCAAATTCTAATAAATATAACAACATTTTGAGACTCTAATACTAATTTTGATGTAAGAGGCGCAATGAATTGCGCGACTACGAACGCATTTTTTTGTATATCAGAAGTTATTATTTTGAAATGGTATAACAATCGGATTTAAGAGATACTCTAAAATGGTATATTAATCAGAAGGATTATGAGTTTCCAACGTGCTTAATGAAGGTTAAGAAATAAATTCGGTAATTTACTATTGAAGTCCAGCGCGGTTAATGAAGATTAATTTATTAATTCGGTAATTATGGAAAAGATCCAGTGCGGTTAGGAAACCGCACCTACCGGGTTTGGGAAAATTAGAATTACCGAAATATTTACTTAATCCTCATCAAAGCACGCCCACCACTTGTGGGTAAGTTCTGTGAGTTATTATTCCTGAATGCATATTACCAAGTATTCTATTACCCAATTCGTTTGGATTCCAAATTTAACCATTCCCCGTATCCCCGTGGCATCTTTGGAGGAGATCCAAATCCTTCTTCATCACGCCAACGAAGCAACGGATGGCTACGGTCAGTTTGTGGAAGATTAACCCGTTCTCTGTAAGCAGCAGATTCAAAGATACCCATCATCATCTCAATGACATGTCGTCCTTCATAACCACTACAGACATGAGGTCTTTCCTCATCAAGAGCGTTAACATAGTCCTCAACAAACCAATAATCCATTTCAGATGCACTACTATTGGGATCGTAATGTTCAGGAAAGATGAGATCCAACGATTCCCATTTGTCGTTAGTTCCGTCTGGTATATAGTGTGGTGTTGGTAAATAGTAGGCACTACCTGTTTTCCACATAAGTCTTCCCTCTGTCCCGTATAGTTCCATTGAATATGCACCAGTATCCATTTTGTTGAACCGATGTTGCAATAGCGTGCCTGTTATGTTACCCTCATATTGCATCGTTGCGGTGATATATTCACCTGCGATAGTTCCCATTCCACTTGGTGACGGGACAACATCTTCAGGTGTAATCGGTTTACCACCAGTTGTCAGCTGCGCGAAGACACTTTTACACCGTTTGCCAAAATGTAGCATATTATTGAGCATATGTGTGCCAATGTTCATCAAGCCATAACCACCGTAATAACCTTTTCCGCTACCGTAGATATATCGCAACTCACCGATTTTTCCAGAATTGAAGGCACGCGCAATCGCTTGCATAGACGCACCAACTCTTCCTTGATGATGCACTGCTACTTGTACCCCTTTTTCTTCTGCTTTCTTGATGACAGCATCTGCTTCCACAAGATCAACACACATCGGTTTTTCAACTTCAATGTGTACACCGTGTTCTAATACACGCATGCATAAATCGTAGTGAAATTCCGTGCCTGTAGGGATCGCAACTATATCTGGTGAAGTATGTTGTATCATCTCATCAAGATCAGTGAACCGTGCTGAGACTTTGACTTCATCACCCAATGTATTCAGACGTTCTTCAATTAAGTCGCAGAGTCCAACTATTTCAGTGCGGGGATGTGCATGATAAGCGCGTGCTGCAGCAGTTCCCCTGCCTCTACAACCCAAAATTGCTATACGATATGTTTTCATAGGCAATTCCTCTGTAATACCATATTTAAAAAATAAGGTTTCATTATCAGATTTGTAGGTTTACCCTCAAGTGCAGAATGTAAGAGGCGCAATGAATTGCGCGACTACGAACGCGTTCTTTGTTAATGTGAAGTTATTATTTAGAAATGGTATAACGTGAGTTTGATAAATCAACACGAATATCTCCATAGGTTGGATTGATTATCGAACTCACGTTATAATATCCAAGGACATATAAATTAGAATCCTTCTGGATATAGTATTTTGACATTACCCTCTTTTATTGAATCTTTGAATAGTTCAATTATTTCATTCTGACTACTATCTGGATTGTCATAAGAAATACGTAGATAATCTATGATGATTTCATCATACGCACCGATAAAGTCAAAGTAAGATCTTGCTAAAGTTTTATCAAGAAATTGCTTTTGGTGTGTATTATAGAAGTTTAGGTATCTATTTGCTACTTCTTCATCAAGTTCACCTGCCTGAAATTTCTCTATTTGTATTTCTTCCCAAATAAAGACCAATTGCTGCCAGTATTCTTTTTCAAAACCGAGTTCATCTTGGAAGATTTCTTCAGCGGCTGCGAATAGAACAGAAAAATCACCATCTTCTTCAGCCTGTTGGTAAACTGCATCTCTTATGTCATTTACTTTCTGCATTGCCTGCTGTGCTTTTTCTAAGGATGTCGGTTCCTTCTCTTCAGGTTCAACAACTACGATTTCGTCATCTATCATATCTTGAATTTCAGTATATTCAGTACAACCTAAGATAAATAAAGATGTTATTATCGTTACTAACACTATAAATCTCATCATATACTCCTTATTTCAAATGTCATATATATACATTTGAATTTAATCAATTTGCTTTTGTTTAACGTGTTTCTGTATTTATAGTTTACAAATTGAAATATAGAGTATATTTAATTCAATGATAGTTGTTATCTCCGTGAAAGATATTCTGATAGTGCGTGGTCAAAGGGTGTGGTTGTATCCATCTGAACGTAGTCTATTTGACTTGCCCCGCATCCACGCCGGTAATTCTGAATAAAGTTGTTGAGATTCTCAAGATATGCTGCTTTTAGTGAATTGGCTTGCGTCGAAAGTGTTTGTCCTGTTTCCATATCACGGAAAATGACAGAACCGTTATATGGGAAGGTAAGTTCTGCATGATCAAGTAGATGAAAAACGATCACTTCATGTTTTTGGTGTCGTAGGTGTTTTAGTGCAGAGATGACTTGTGTTGGTTCATCAAGCAAATCTGAAATAACTATAACTAACCCACGTCTTACTATTCTTTTTGCGAGTTCATGGAATAGACTACTCAATTCGGTTTCTTCACCGGGAGTTGCATTTTCCAAAGCAGACATGATTGCCCGTAGATGTGTTGCAGCTCCTCTTGGTGGGATGTACTGGTTAATATCGGTATCGAAAAGTGCTAAACCTACAGAGTCCCGTTGTTTTAGCATGAGATAGGTTAGCGATGCAGCAAGATAACACCCGTATTCAAACTTCGTCAATGTGTCATCTTTATGTTTATAGTTCATAGATGCACTTGTATCAAGCAGAATATATGCGCGTAGATTTGTTTCCTCTTCAAATTTTTTGACATAAAATCGGTCGGATTTACCATAAACTTTCCAGTCAATATAACGGATTTCATCACCTGGCATATATTGCCGGTGTTCAGCGAATTCAACGCTAAAGCCCTGATACGGACTTTTATGTAATCCAGTGACAAATCCTTCAACAACAAGTCTGGCGACGAGTTCCATACCACCGATTCGAGTAAGTGCTAACGGGTCAAGATATTTATGAGATGTTTGCATGATATTCCTTAAGAGATTTATTCAAAATAGCAATTGATATGGGTCGTTTCGGCAATGAATATGTTTGGTCATAGTACCCACTACCTAAAAGTAGGGGCTTGTGTTTCCTCGCGGATAGCGGATCTGAGCTACGTCTTACATCTGCTCCACTTTAGGCAGCTAAGCCTGCCTGTTTGATAAGAATTGGTGGAATGCACAAACAGTTGATCGGGTTCTTACGCCTCGTATCGGTCGCGTGCATCCCATATACTTTTAGAGTGGTATCGCACTTCGCACTCATGCCACTTCTCACGGTGACGGTTAGGACTCTGCCA
>JAJDWI010000012.1 GCA_022825665.1 Candidatus Poribacteria bacterium | reverse complement strand
GTCATAGTACCCACTACCTAAAGGTAGGGGCTTGTGTTTCCTCGCGGATAGCGGATCTGAGCTACGTCTTACATCTGCTCCACTTTAGGCAGCTAAGCCTGCCTGTTTGATAAGAATTGGTGGAATGCACAAACAGTTGATAGGGTTCTTACATCTCATATCGGTCGCGTGCATTCCTTATACTTTTATAGTGATTTCGCACCAGCACCACTCAACTTATCACGGTTGGGGATAGGACTCAACACGGGTTAGTGTTGAGGTGATAACCCTACCCAAAGATGCTGTATATATGATACCACATTTTGATTAGATTATCAAATTTATTTTCAATAACACCCTTAGCCGTCTACATCCCACAAGCTAAAGCATGGGGATTTGACGGAGGAGTGTTAAAAGTATCCTACAGTATGTAAAGTCCGTAGAACAATGATCCCGCCTGCTAATCCACCTAATATAACGATAAGGCTGAGATTAATGATTAAGGCATACCGCACGATCTGTTCCGTAAATTCTGGTTGTTCCTTTGCCCAAGCACGTGCCAAGTTAAAAGTTAGGACCACGCTAATCAGACTTAGAACTGCTGCACCCATAAATACTAAGAGAAGTCCTTGAAAATCTACCATCATCATCGTATCAGCGATTGAACCGTATTGTGAATAATAACGGTAGATAATACCGAACAAGATGCCAACCAGTATCACAATAAATCCGATGTATACGATTAAGGCTTTTTTATAGGTGCTTCTCATTTCTTATTAAAACTCTCTTTAGGACTACAAACTGCTTTTGATAATTGTAACACATTTGAGATATAATGGCAAAATATATTGGGTATGCACAGGGTTATTTAGTTTTATAAATTTATAGTTGACGAGTTGGACTAATAGTTAGGTTTGAATTGCATCGGTGCAAAGTAGTAGGCACACTCCGTGTGCCGTAAATACCTCTCAGGTGGACGGCACACCAAATCAACGGTATGAATGCCTTTTGGCATTCCCCGGAGTGTGCCTACTACCATGTCGAGTTTCCAAGTAATACCATTTCTAAATAATAACTTCTCATTAACAAAAAACGCGTTCGTAGTCGCGCAATTCATTGCGCCTCTTATATTTGGATTAGTATTAAAGTCTCAAAATGTGGTTTTATTTAGGTTTTATTTATTGGAATTGATATAATAATACCTGACCTACAATGCATTAACGTTTGTGATAAAATTCGCCAGTAAAATCGAAAACTAAATAACCCTGGGGTATACACCAGAAGTATTCAATTGTCGAATTTTTCTGTCAGAATCGCTTGTTATCTGAACCAGGATTTTCAGGATTGGCGTTTGGGGGTATATATTCCCTGTCAAAGGAAACGATTACTTTTTGTAAGGGAACATTGGGGTATCTAACTCATAATCTTGGTAATCCTGTAATCCTGAAAATCCTGGTTCAGACAATACATAATTGTTCCTTCTAAAAACGTACACAAAACGGGCGTTTTTCGTTTCTGTGTACGTTTTGATTTTTGGGGTTATGCCAGTCTGGGACTGGGTTTATCAGTGTGTACGAAACTTTTTGAAATTTTCATTTTGGTACGTTTTTTGTGTGCTTGGTTTTGTTCGGTTTTTGGGTGACGGGTGATGGTTTTTGTTGAGAATGTGAGGTGTAAGCGGTTTCTGTGTTTCATAGTGGTAGTATTATAACAGGTGTTGGAGTGGGATGGAAGGGGTTCTGGGGATTGGAACAATATATATCCAATAAGTTTTATGTGTGTTTGTGATAGTTTTCAGTTTTCAGTGGTCAGTTTTCAGAATTGTCTGAACCGGGATTAGCAGGATTATAGGATTTTCAGGATAAGAGAAGAGGTTTTTGGTGGGTGTATACGTGTGTTTTTGTCTGAACCAGGATTTACAAATCAACGGTATGAATGCCTTTTGGCATTCACCGGGATTTTAGGATTTTCAGGATTGGCGTTTGGTGTATTGTATTCCGTTTCATAGGAAGACGAGATATTGTGGTGTTATTGGTGAATGGCACAAATTGGAAAATTCATGCTACGAAGAGGGATGCTATGTAGTCAGAATCAATGAGGTCGAGAATAACACAGATAACTACGCGACAACTGAATGCCTCTGGTCAATAGTGGAAAACGCTTGATATAATGATAGGAAAATGTTAAACTTACTTTCATATTACTGATTTAGAGACTAAGGAGTTTTCTTATGGATGTAGCATACACATCGGCAATCGCTGAAGTAATTGAAAAATTAGAGACAGGCAACCCACTTCCACCACTTGTCCCAGAGAACGCATGGAGTAATGAACTTACAGACGAACTCGTCGCCTCATCGCTTGAAGACCTTTTCCAAGGACAATCACTGAAAGACGATATTTTTGGAGGTGCGATTAAAAGCGGTTTACTGCTCTGGAACGATGCATTGAACGACTCGCACGACATCTCACAAGAACTGAGTAACAACACGGGAAGTTATTGGCACGGAATCATGCATCGTCGTGAACCTGATTACAGCAATGCAAAGTATTGGTTCGGCAGAGTCGGAACGCATCCGATATTTCCATCTCTCCGAGAACGCGCTATAGCTGTTGCAAAAGAAACAGCGAATCCATCTGATGCCCTAACACAAATTGTACAAACGATTGAAACACAAGAACATTGGGACGCATATCAGTTCATTGATTGGTGTCAAGAGGCAGAAAACGATGCATCCTCAGATGTAACCCATTTCTTGCAACAGGTACAAGCAGAAGAGATTAAACTGCTACTCGCGTATTCCTATCGCAACGCGATATAAGAAGATAAGGAGTTAGATGATGATTACACAGAATAAAATTGTTGGGAACAGTGGTTGGTGTTACCTTCTAACCGTTCTCACAAGTCTACTGATGTTAGCATCCTGTGTTCCGACTACCGTAAACACCACAGGGTCATCATCAGTACGTCCAACCGATGCTTATGACGAGATCGTAAAACTTTCAACCAAAGTCGAAACTACTGCTGATCCAATTGATGCTGAGTTGCTAATTGAGAAGTCAAAGGGATTTATTGATGAAAACTCAAAATATAAAGATATAGACCAGGTCTACTATATTTTAGGTGCTACTTTAGTACAGTTTGATCGTGCCGATGAAGCTATTACGATACTTGACGAACTAATCCGCTATTATCCGCTTGCACCTTCAATCGGAAAAGGGAAATTAACATTAGGGTTAGCTTACGACAAAACCAATCAGCATGATAAAGCAGATGCCATATACTATGATTTAGTAAATAACTCAAAATCAAGTGATAGGCAGTATGCAACGACCGCACAGAAACTGTTGGATACAAATATAGCAGACCGTCAAGGTGCATTAGAGGGTTTGGCTGATAGTAGCAGTCCAAGTGATTTTATCGGTCAAACAGCTATGGATTTTCAGGTGAAGGACTTGAACGGTCAGCCTCTATCGTTAGCACAATATCGCGGAAAGGTTGTACTTCTGGATTTCTGGGCAACATGGTGTCCACCTTGTATTCAAGAGATGCCAAATGTAAAAGCAACTTATGCAAAGTACAAAAATCGAAACTTTGAGATTATCGGCATCAGTTTAGACCGCGGAAAAACTCCTCTTGAATCATATATTGAGAAAGAAGGAATCAAATGGCCTAATTATTACGATAGCACACGACAAGTTTCCAATATGTATCAGGTTCGTGCTATTCCATCAACTTTTCTGATAGATGGTGACGGAGTTATCCGTAAAACGAATCTCCGAGGAAGTGCGCTTGAATCCGCTGTTGCTCAACTTGTACAAGAAAATATGTCGCGTTAGAATCAATAATATCAATGGGCGGGTCAAGGAATCCGCCCAATCACCAATCATTTACTTACGGTTACATCACACGAAAGGAGGAAACTATGTTCATCCAGAATAAAACACATTTCTCTATTCGCAGTATAGGTATTCTCACAATTGTTGTGTTAATCAGTTTTTGTTCATATCTCGCTGCTGAAGACACACCACAAACAACTCCAAATCTAAGTCCAGCAGAAATTGGATCCAAATATCAAGAAATCAAAGCTATTTATAAAAAAATAACCAATCAGACTACGCAAGAAAGATTAGAACAGTTAGTCGAAATGTCCTCGGAATTTGTCGCATCATTTCCTGAATACAAACGTATAGACGAAGTATATTACTATCTTGGCAACACATTAGTCCGTTTAAAGCGCGTAGAAGAGGGGATTACAGTTTTTGAAAAACTTATTGACGAACATCCTGAAGCACGTTATGTTCAACCAAGCCTGTTGGAATTAGGTATGGCTTACGATAGCCTCTCCAACCATGACAAAGCAGATGAAGTCTATACTAAACTGATAGAACACCCAAAATTCGGCGAAAAATCATACGCGAAACTTGCTAAAAAGATTCTTGAACAAGATAAATCTGAACGAAAAGGTATAATATCCAATCGCGCCGCAGCAAGTACCCCCAGACCGAGTGAGTGGGTGGGTAAACCTGCACCAGAATTTCAGGTTAAAGACTTAAAAGGTGAAGAACTTACATTGGAGAAATATCGTGGACAGGTTGTGCTGCTCGATTTTTGGGCAACATGGTGTGGACCTTGCATTAATGAATTGCCGAATGTTAAGAAAACATACCAAGAATACAAGGATAAGAAATTCCAAATTATCGGGATAAGTTTGGACAGGTCTCAACAACCGCTTGAAGCATTCGTTAAGAAAGAAGAACTTGGATGGGTTCACCACTGGGATCAAGGTGGAAAGATAGCGAATCAATACGGGGTTACCGGAATTCCATCTATGTTTCTACTTGACGGTGAAGGTGTAATTCGTAAGACAAATCTACGTGGACGGGCCCTTGAAACCTCAGTCGCTGAATTGGTCAAGGAAAATCTAACGAAACCAGCAAAGTCTCCTATAAAAACCGATACACTCGAGCCCGATTCTAAACCGAAATCCATTCCCGCAACAAAACTCATTAAACCGAAACCTGCTCTACAAAATGAAGTGCCTTCACCTATCGCTAAAAAAGTAAGTGATTGGATTGGAAAACCTGCACCTGATTTTAAGGTGACAGATGTGAAGGGAGATGAACTTTCTCTGGAAGATTATCGTGGACAGGTTGTACTGCTCGATTTCTGGGCAACGTGGTGTGGTCCTTGCATCAAAGAGATGCCGAAACTTAAGAAAACTTTTGAAAAATACAAAGATCAAAAGTTTCAAATAATCGGCATTAGTCTGGATAGGTCAAAACCACCACTTGAGGCATATATTGAGAAAGAGGCATTGGCATGGGAACACTATTGGGATCAAGATCGGAAGGTGAGAGAACAATACGGTGTTAGAGCAATACCCACAGCATTTCTGATAGATGGAGAAGGAATTATCCAAAAGGCAAGTCTTGGTGGTTTTGATGTTGAATCTGCAGTTGCTGAATTAGTAAAAGAAAATCATGCAAAAACTGATACTCCTTTAGAACCTACAAAAACACCTACCGACTCACCTGAAATAGTGCAAAATGCAGAACTGACAATCAAAGAGATAATTGACGCTGCTGTTGAAGCACACGGTGGACTTGAAAAACTACAATCCGTAAAAAACATTGTGATAGAATCACAGAGCTTTGAATACCTTCCTAATGGCATCGTGCAAGATGAGGGACAGAGTAAAACATATTATTTACCTGATAAATTCCGCTCCGATTGGGACACAGATAGCGGCAACGATAGTATAATCTATGATGGTGATTCTTTGTTTCAGTTAACAAACGGAAAGAATAACGAAATACCAGTTGACAAGGTTATGTCTACTATTCTTTTCTTCAAAGATAGTCTTTTCCGTGAACCGATCTGGCTTCTAACAAATCTTGCGCAGAACAAAATTCCAGTTGAATATGCGGGTACAGCGGATATAAAAGGTGATACAGCATCTATTCTTTTAATTACGCAGCCTTCTGGAAGGAAACTAAAAGCCTTCTTTAGTGAAAAGACCAGTCTTTTAGTCAAATACATTCATTATTATGAAATTGCAGAAGATAATGAAACAGTAGAAGTCTCTTTGGATGAATATCGTGATGTTGATGGCATCAAGATAGCACACCACCGCACCACAAAGAACGGTGAAGTTCGCCAAGTTTTGATTACCGACATAAAGTTGAATGCTGAAATTGACGAAGCACTGTTTAGTCCTGATGAATCAAACGAGTAGTCGCATTATTGAGTAAATGCAGACTCTTTATTCATTGAATGCAAGGAGAATAAAAATATATGACCCGCTTAAGCATGATTTTACTGGTAGTCATCTGTATGTGTATGTCAGTTAGCATCGTCATAGCACAAGAAGAGGATGCCGTTGGTGGTGCGACGATAAAAGGGGAAGTTATTGATTTATCTCCTGAACAGAAACCGATAGCAGGAGTTACCGTTACAATAGTTAATTCGGCTACCGGTAAAGAATATACCGTCAAAACTGATAAAGATGGGGCTTATGAAAAGAAAGGATTACCTGCTGGACGATATATGATTGGTGTTTCAAAACCAGGATATGGTGAACGAGTCGGAAAACCAAAGGTTGTTGCAGCAGGTGGTGAAATCTTTGATAGAATAAAGATGAGAAAAAAAGGCATTGCCGCAGTTGATGCCGTACAAGAGGATATCGTTGGTGGTGCGACGATAAAAGGGGAAGTTATTGATTTATCTCCTGAACAGAAACCGATAGCAGGAGTTACCGTGAAAATTGTTAATGCTGCTACCGGTAAAGAACATACCGTCAAAACGGATAAAGATGGGGCTTATGAAAAGAAAGGACTACCTGCCGGTCGCTATATGATTAGCGTTTCAAAACCCGGCTATGGAGACCGAGTCGGCAGACCAAGGGTCGTTGCAGATGGTGGTGAAGTCTTTGTTAGAATAAAGATGAGAAAACAAGAAAATATTTTCACTTTTTTAATGGATACGTTTGGGTTTCTATTACTTTCACTTTTCATAGCTTTTATTCTCATTTTTACTGGTGCGGAATTGTAATTTCTGAACCGGATAAAAAAGATGACTTATAAAAAACTCTCTTTAACAATACTTGTAGGCATAATCATTCCTATTAGTATTTGTACTTCATTCGGACAAGGTCCCGTTCAGGATAGTAGTGGGGCAACGATTAAAGGTGAAGTTATTGATACCACACCAGAACAAAATCCAATTGAGGGAGTCACTGTTAAAATCGTTAATTCGGCTGACGGTCAAGAATATATTGTCACAACGGATAAAGACGGTGTTTACGAGAAGACAGGGTTGCCTGCTGGTCGCTATGCGATTAGTGTTTCTAAAGCTGGTTATGGGGACCGGTTTGGGAAATCAGAGATTGTTGCAGCAGGTGGAGAAATCTTTAACGCTCCTCCGTCAAATCCCCATGCTTTAGCTTGTGGGATGTAGACGGCTAAGGGTGTTATTGAAAATAAATTTGATAATCTAATCAAAATGTGGTATTATTGCTATTAGCACTTGGTTAGGGTTCTCACCTCTGCC
>JAJDWI010000112.1 GCA_022825665.1 Candidatus Poribacteria bacterium | reverse complement strand
GTTATACTAAACATCGGTATCCTCTCCTTTGGATAAAAAATAACTATTTGGAAATAACTATTTGGAAAGGATACCATTTTTGTATGCTTTTTACAACTCCATCAATAAACTCTTCAAGTGACAAAAACTTTACACACCCGTTGAAAGATAAAGTTTGATTTTGTTCAAGAAACATGGTATCATATTTGTAGTTTGCTGGATAGGAACGTTACCTCTATCTATATGAAGATTAATTTATTAATTCGGTACTTTTGGAGAAAACTCCAGTGCGGTTAGGAAACCGCACCTACCGGTTTAGGGATAATTAGAATTACCGAAATATTTTCTTAATCTTCATTCTGATAGAGTCCTATCCTACACAACTTATTTTGTAGGCTGGGATAGCCGTGAAAGATTTTCGCACGATACCACCTTTTCTCACCGTTGAAGCATATTTGACTCCAATATATTCGGGTAAAGGAAAATAGCCTACTGGTGGAGACGATGTGAGACGGGTATCTTTCAGAGATAAACGCTATTGTCTAAGAAACCGAAGCCCCTACCTTCAGGTAGTGGGTGCTATCACTTTGCTAAACTTAGCATGTTATGATTTTACAACATAAGGAGATGTTTGATGCGTAAGTTTGTTTCGTTTTCAATAGGCGTTCTGCTGATAGCAGTAGTGGTTTATTTTACACAAGCACAAATGTCAGACAAAGCGCAACTTGGACGCGAACTATTCCACGATCCAACTTTTAAAGGAACAATTGAACCAGGCAAAGGACAAGGTTTTGCAACAGGACTTACCTGTGCGAACTGTCATGCCGATTTTGATGAAACTAAAAAACCGGACGGTCTAATCCGTGCTGGACATAGTATCATCGGTGTCCCGCAACGCGGTTCAGCTAAAGGCGGTATGATCGCTGGTGCCAATTTTACACGTGCAGCCGGTGGAGGAGGCTTCTGTTATGAGCATTTCTTACAGAATATCCCCGGTGACAAGGTGAATCCTACTGCGATCCCCGCAGAACATGCGGAAGCACTCATGGCATATTTTGAGGCTGTTTCGGGTGACAACAAAGGTCCCGAATTTGAAATTGAGATGTTAGATGCTGATGCCAAAGCAGCCGCCGGTGAAAAAATTGCTGCGATGAAAGGTGATATGACAAAAGGATGGGAACTTTTCGGACGTGCATGTGTTGTTTGCCACCCCACCCCCTTCAAAGCGGGTATCGGCAGTCAACTTGTCAGAAGCAGACCCCCTCGTAATATTGATAGTACGATGACCCGCTGGGCAACAAAAATAAGAGGTGGCGGAACGCTTATGCCGTTCTATGCCTCTGACATCCTCAGTGACCAAGATATTGCAGATATTCTTGCCTTTCTCCGCGATCAAATGGAAAGCACAGCAAGATAAACCTAATTATTTGGTAGGAATGCTATATAGTCGTTCCTACCATTTTTTATATTCTCATCAATTTGTTTGTAACCATCTTTCTATTCCATCCGTATTAGTTTAAGGCACAATTGTATTAAGTTAGGTTTCCCCGTAACAATGATCCTGCCATAAATGATTAAATCAGGGAAATATTCTTTCGTGGAAACAGGATTCTGAATAGCACATAGGCTTTCTGATATCCTTAACACTAAAACTTGGATGGAACAATGAGAACATCTCTATATATAAGTTATTTTATTACTGCTATCCTTATCATATCAGTTTTTAGTTTATCGGGTTGCGGTGGTAGCAACATGAAAAACCCTGTATCTGATACTGATACGATGGAAGAAAAAGATGATTCTATCATCGAATTAGAAACAACGGAAGTTGGAGACGTAGAAGAAGCTGGTGAGCTTGATGTATCTGTCACTGTCACGAAAAAAACTGTAAAACCGGGTGAACAGGTGGAGTTAACAGCCTCAGTGAAAGGAGTCAGAGGCACGAGTGTCGTTTTTAATTGGTTAAACATTACAGGACATGGAACACTTTCCTCTACCAACGATAATGCAGTTACATGGACTGCTCCTGATTCATTAGGTGAAGTGGATACAAAAGTTGAAGTTCTCCAACTTGTCGTGACCGTCATCAGTGAGGTTATTTCAGTAGAGGCTTCCGCAATAAAAACTGATACGCAAATTTTTTCTGACACAAAAGAGATCTTGCTGCAGGTAGTTCGTGAATAACAAGATATAAAATAATACCAATTCTAATAAATAAAACTACATTTTGAGACTCTAATAAAGCTAAATATAAGAGGCGCAATGAATTGCGCGACTACGAACGCGTTTTTTGCTAATGAGAAGTTATTATTTAGAAATGGTATAAAATTAAAACGCACAAAATATATAATATGTATGTCATATATTGAAACAAAGATACAACAATCAAATACTGTTATCTTTTATTTGAAAAAACATAAAAAAAATTGTTGACATTTTTTTTATGTTATTATATATTTTATATACGTCTCATAAAACGTAGGCAAAAGGCTATTTGCACAAATATATAAAGTTATACGATATTCTCGTAAGCATAACCAAATTAGGAATCAAATGAAGAAGAATAAAATACAATTAATTATGACCATTGTTATAATGGTTTTTATTTCAGCAACGTGGACATCTTCATGTATTGGAATGCTACATAAAGTCAAAAAAGGGGAGACGTTATCGGGAATTGCCAGAATGTATGATGTGCCGATGAAGTCCATAGCACAAACCAACAGTCTTGCATCTTTAGACCGCCTACAAATTGGGGAAAGGTTAGTAATACCGGTAGGAACTAAGCCAGTAAATGCGGCTGATAATTCAGGAGGAACATGGCATACCGTTAAACCTGGTGATTCGATATACGCTATTGCCCGAAAACATAATATTGTAGACTGGAAGAAACTTCAACAAATAAACGGTATTAAAAACCCAAAGCGGATCAGAGCCGGTCAAAAAATATTCATTCCAGGCAATTGGAATATCGGATTCGCAAAACCATTAAGAATTAAGTTAGTTGTGACCTCAGAATTCGGTTGGCGGAACCATCCTATATCAAGGAACTACCGTATGCATGATGGTATAGATTTTCGTGCGGCTACTGGTACGCGAGTTTATGCTTCAAAAACTGGATCGGTTAAGTATTCGGGAAGAAAGGGCGGGTATGGTAAGGTAATCGAAATACAACATGCAGACGATTTCAGCACAGTTTATGGACACTTGTCCAGAATATACGTATCCGCAGGTAATTTCGTCCGACGAGGTCAAGTTATCGGATTATCAGGAGATACTGGACGTTCAACAGGTCCACACCTCCATTTTGAAATCAGATACAAAGGCAAAAGTGAAAACCCAGCTCGCCACCTCGATATTCCGTGAACTAAGATGGTTTCTTATCCCCATCTTTCTCATCTTGTTCACGGCTTTTCTTTTTGAAAAGTTTGCATTATCAGATTCAAACAGCCCTCAGTCTGAAATTATAACCAATGATTTTCGACCCGCAGTTGGCACCCGTGGTCTCGGATTAAGCCATGCGTTTGTTAGTAATGCTGACGATGCAACAAGTCCGATTTGGAACCCAGCAGGACTCGCTGCCCTTAAACATGGGAACGTCATATATGATTTCTCACAAGGAGCTCTATCCGTTGCGTATCCTATAAATCCTATCGGAACTTTTGGGATTAATCTCCTTGATTTCAATATTTCTGACCGTTTTCTCGTTCATCATACATCCAATCCTTTCGGTACGTTTGAATATGGTTACAACCAAGCCTTGATCTCCTATGCAAGGAAAATTGGTTCGCTGAAACTTGGCGTAAGCACAGGATATAGTCGCGCACCTTATACGAACAGTCTATGGGCACCAAATTATGATTTTGGAGCAGTCATGTCTTTTTCACCCCACGTCACCGTGGGTATGCAGTTTCGAGATATAAGTGGTGTATCCATTCAAAACTCAAATGGTAAGGTATTACAATCCTTTAATCAACAATTTGCTGTAGGAACAACTCTCACACCTCATCCTCTGATACGATGGCATTCATGTATTAATATCACTTCACCAAGTTTGGGCACAAGTTTTGAAATCGTTACGGGTCCCCTTTCTGCAAATGTGGGTTCACATTTCTCACTTGACTCCAATACACCTACCCAATCATGGAGTTTAGGACTCTCCTTCAAAAAATGGGGTAAGCAGACTTATTATACTTTTTTGAATGAAGGCAACCTAAATTATAAGCATCTACTTGCATTTGGTTTAACTTTTGGTGGAACAAAACAAACATCAAATCATAATAAGACTGAAATAGATGAATCCGTTTCCACCAAACCTACTTCAAGAGAGACACCGAAAACCCCTGAAAAACTTGAACCAAAATCAAAAGAAAAAAAGAGTGTCCAAATTGCTAAAAAACATAATATCTCTATAGAACTTATGCTTGCTATGATTTACGTCGAATCAAAGTTTAATCCTGTTGCTGTGTCAAGAACAGGTGCTGGCGGTTTGATGCAGATGGTCCCAGGTACCGCCAGGGAACTTGGTCTGAAAGTGCCGAGATACAAAAATAAACTTAAACCAAACCTTGATGGAAAAATAGATGAACGATTCGATGCAGAAAAAAACCTTATTGCAGGATTAATTTATTTCAACAAACTTCGCGAGAAATATCTTAATAATTTGACTCTGGCACTCGGTGCATACAATGTCGGTCCGGGTAGAGTCAGAATAAAAGGTCCGCTTATCAGCAGAGGGCATAAATACGTTGATATGGTGATGAACCGTAAGAACTTATATCGCAGTGATGCGACACTATTGGAAGCTGATTTGAAGAGATTAGAAATAGTACTTAATAATAAGTAGGAACAATACATGGATACAATTCGATTGGCAATTGTTGGATGTGGCGGTATGGGACATCGGCACATGTATGGGTTAGCGGAACTACATCGAGCAGGATGGGAACGGTTTGAACTCGTCGGCGCGTGTGACCCTGTGCTTGCTAACGCTAAATCACTTGCTGAACAAGCGGAAGAACGTTTCGGTAAGAAACCTGCTGTTGTTGGAAACCTTGAAGAACTGGAGAAGATTGGTATTGATGCCGTAGATGTCACAACAACACCACCTTACCATCACACCGTTGCCGTTGAGACGCTTGAACGCGGATGGCATACAATGGTTGAAAAACCGATGGGGTTAACAGTTCGAGCGTGTAATTTAATACGTCGTGCTGTAGAGAAAACTAATGCTGTGCTAAGTGTGGCAGAAAACTATCGGAGAGATCCTATCAATCGGCTTGCAAAAGCACTGCTTGATGCGGAAGTGATTGGCAAACCTCGCTTTCTCATCCACCATGCTATTGGTGGTTCAAACCGCATGCTTATCTCTGTTTGGCGACATCAAAAGGATCAGAGTGGTGTCCTGCTTGATGTTGGTGTTCACTATGCAGACATGATTGAGTATCTGCTCGGAGAGGTAGAAACCGTCTATGCACAAACACGTCTTCATGAACCGATCCGACACAATCCGGCAGCTGTGACAGGTGAATCTGGATCAAATCCTGCGGGTGTTTATACAGAATGGCAACGCAAAATGCCTGCAGAATTTGAGGCTACCGCAGAAGATGCAGCTTATGCAACCTTAACCTTCAAAAGCGGTGTTGTTGGTCAATATATTGAAGACCACGGTGCATGGGGGCAAGGGAGTTGGGCACGTCAGATTCACGGTTCACAAGGATCAATGACGTTACCAGGTGACCGTAGCGGAGGAGTCATTTCACTACAGATTGATGGACAAGGAACCATTAACGATGAAAGACTATTAGAACTTGTTCCAGATTTCCGTCTTGATGCCGTTACCACAGACCTATTCGGTGGAGAACGACTATGGCAATATAGTTTTCCTTTTTCTGATACAGACGCAAAAATCATCGCAATTGAATATGGTGATTTTGCGGAAGCAATTGCAGGCAACCGTCCCATAGAAGTTGACGCATATCAAGGCACGCGTTCTGTCGCAATCTCTTATGCAATGCTTGAGTCCGGGGCAACCGGACAAATTGTTCATTTGGACAAGATGTTAGACGAATCCATCAATACCTACCAACGTGAAATTGATGATGGGTTAGGCATTTAAGATTTCATTTGCAAAGTAATTGGCACACTCTGTGTGCTGTAAAACTCATAGATTATAATCCCAGGTTCAGACAAGAAATTACGCACATGACAAATTGGCAAGACCTCGGTATCGGTTTAATAGGTTTAGGAATAGGACAACAACATTTACTTGGATATCAACGCAAAGACTTACGTGTCGCCGCTATTTGTGATAAAGACGAAACACGACTGCACGAGGTAGGGGAAAGATTCGGTATAAACAGACGTTACACCCGAATCGTTGACTTGATTGAAGATTCTGATGTTAACATAGTGGACATGGCTGTCCATCCGTGGATTCGCTCACCCATTGTGAATGCCGCCGCACAAGCAGGAAAACACATATTTTGTCAAAAACCTTTTTCAATGACAATGTCACAAGCCGTTGAAATGGTTGACTTATGTGAAAAGCACGACGTGCAACTCATGGTGAACCAAAACTCATGCTTTGTTCCTGGATTCCTCGCCATTGAACCTTACATCAATACCGATCAACTCGGTGAAATCTATCACGTTTCAATTACCTGTAACGGGTTTTATACCGCTTATCCTGGCAAACATCTTATCCCTGTCATGCAAGTGCATCACATCAGTCTTGTCCATAAATGGTTCGGTGAATTTGAGAGTGTTTATTGCCAAGCACACGGTCATGATAGGTCTATTGAAGAAGGGGAAACTATGTCTGTAGTGCTTTTCAAATGTCGTAACGGTGTAAAGGGACTACTTTCATGCAATTGGTCGTTTCTGACGAATACTGGACACAACCTACAACATCCGCATGAGGAGATACGCATTCAAGGTACTAAAGGTGCAATCTATGGAAACAGTGCAGAGATGACCATTCACCTCACACAACCTGAACCGCGAGATATAAAACCTGAGATAGATGGTGTATGGTTTCCTGATGCCTTTGGAAATGCAATGGTTCACTTTATTGAATGCTTGCAAGCAGGAAAAAAGCCGATGACTGATGGTCGCAGCAACCTACATATCATCCAAACTATTTTCGCCATGCACCAATCTGCGCTATCAGAGCAGGTCGTCATGGTTGACGATATTGCGTTGGATGGCGACTACGACATCAGTCCATATCCAGTGCATCCTTCCGATGATGTGAGTGTCTTATCCTAAACCTACCAAATTAGGATCTAACATAAGACACACATGATTATATTATCTAAATGGGTAAAGAAAAAGAAGGGATTGCAGGGGTGGGATTTGAACCCACGTCCTCCGGGTTATGAGCCCGACGAGCTACCAGACTGCTCTACCCTGCGACAAGAGATGTTAAAAACAGTATGGTCGAGGAGGGACTTGAACCCTCACGCCTGTGTTAGGGGCGATGGATTTTAAGTCCATTGTGTCTACCGATTCCACCACTCGACCGAATGCATAGAATAATAGTATACACAATTTTCAAGAAGTTGTCAACTTTTTTTCATGTTTTTCAGAACCATTCAATTCCGAAATATCACCACCTTTTTTCAAGGTCTTCTTTTGTTAAATCTGTGTTCTCTCCTTTCCAGTATTTTCGTATTCTCAGAATTATGCAACCGTTTTTCTTCTAACTTGCGTCATTACAGTTTGATATGTGATTGATCAAACTATTGCTTGCTGGAGATACCAATGAAAAACGAAGATGTCCAACTCATCCACAGAATTCTCGCTGGTGATGAAACAGCCTTCACCGAACTTGTAGATAAGTATCAAAAACCAGTTCATGCCCTGGCTTGGCGAAAAATTGGGGATTTCCATATTGCTGAGGATATTACCCAAGATGTCTTCCTCATCGTATATCAGAGACTGCATACCCTAAAAGATCCAAACCTATTTTCTGGGTGGCTGTATGTGATTACGACACGTCTATGTGCCACATGGCATCGCAAAAAACGGATTCAAACTGAACCTTTGGAGGACACCGAGACAACGATGTTACACGGAGATTCTTATTCTCAACATATCACAGAAGAACGCGCTAAAACCTCAGGTCAGGCACAACGCGATGTTGTGAAAAAACTACTTGCGAAGTTGAAAGAGAGCGAACGCACGGTGATGACGTTGCATTATCTTGGGGAAATGACAGTTGAAGAAATAAGTCGATTTTTGGGAGTATCTGCAGGAACAATAAAAAGTCGATTGCAGCGAGCACGGAACCGTTTACAAAAGGAGGAAACGATGATTAGAGAAGCACTTGACTATTTTCAGATCTCACCTAACCTTACCGATAACATCATGCAAGAAATTGAAAAAATAAAACCAGGAACACCCACCAGTAGCAAACCTATAATACCATGGGCAGTTGCTGCGTCAAGTGCAGTATTGATTGTGTTGTTACTCGGTATAGGTAGTCAATACTTGGCACTATTTCAGAAGCCTTATAGTTTGGATGCACAAGCTGAGTTGACCGTAGAACTCATTGACACACCTATTGTACAGGATGTAGATATAGATAAGGATGTGCAAAGTCAATTTGGGTCTATAAATACACTTAGTCAAAGTGATAATAGTGGTCAGAAACCGGACGAAGTCTTATTAGCATCTGCACGAGCGGAAGGAGAAGACGTTCCAGTTCCTAAACAGGCGTGGATTCCATCTGAACCGATGTCAGGCAGCTTTGTGAATGGGTTTTTTGCAACACCTAAGGGTGATCTCTATACGCTTATTCCTGCTTCTGGCAAGATCTATAAATTGCCTGCAAATGAGGAAAAATGGGAAGCAATCTCTGACATTTCTACATTAGATCATTCCGGAGTGGGAAATTTTCTAATTGCGAAGTTGAACAATACTTTGTATTATACACAGTCAAGTAAACTATATGCTTCAACAGATGATGGCAAAACATGGGATTTGCTGTATTCATGGCAAGAAAACTATCAGAATCCGATAGCGTTGATACCAACAGATCACACAATATATATGGCTTTTGACAATGGTATTTTTAGATCCGAAGACACTGGTAAAACATGGGAAGGTATTAATGATAAATTGGAAAATGGAATAAATTCCTTAGTTGAAGTGCAAGACACGATCTTTGCTGGAACGGACAATGGGTTCTACCGTTTTGACGATGACAGTTGGAAACGTATGAAATTCCCAGAGTCTATTAAATCAGTGTCATCAGTTGCAGTGACACAAGACCGTATATATGTTTTGGCAGAACTCAGTAAGGCTTGGCGTAATCCCGCAAGAGTATCTCATGGATTGGAGCGTGGTTGGGGAATGTTTGGAACAAGTGACCTTGGAAATTCTTGGCGTGATATAACTCCAACAAACGCATGGACAGTAAATGGTTTTATCCCCGAGGGAAAACTAATTGCTGCCGGTAATACACTATTATTAATGGAGCGGGGGCTGGTGCGTTCTAACGATGGCGGTATCACATGGTTGCCTCCACAAACTGTAGATACATCACCGATAATGGATGGTATCACCCCTTCTGTGGTGGTGAATACAGATACTATTTATGTTGGTAGTTGGGATGGTCTACATCGTTCCTCCGATGGCGGTAAATCATGGGATATAGTGAATATTACACCAGATAAGGAAAGAGGAAGTATATATAATCTTATTGTGGATAAAGGAAGTAATAAAGGGCAAGACAGACATACAACTCTCTATGGAATACTTGGAGGTGTAGAAAAAACAAGTGATAATGGTAGATCTTGGATAGATGTACCCGTTGAAATAACGATGGATAAATCCTTCAGAGAACAATACCCAAGTATAAACTATCTTGTAGAATCTGATGGTGTTATCTATGCAAGTGTAGATTATTACGAAAGTGGTGAAAAATTACGGTTATATCGCTTATCCGAAGATAACAAGGTGTTTGTGCCGATAAATGACCAGTCAGTTTTTGATTCGGGAGAGTTGACACAACTATTATTTCACAGAAGGATTGACCCTTTTGAAGCAAAAGATAAACTGTCCATTGAAGAATTGCGAGAAAGAGGAGTTGGTGCCGCACAATTCTTCCAACAAATGACACAAATTGATAATCGGAAACAACAGATACTTATAAGGGAAGGTCTACGTAGTGCGTTTGCTGTTAGCAGCGATACATTCTATTTGGAATATAACTTCAAACTCTTCCGATGGGAACCTGGTGACACAGAATGGTACGATACCAAACAGGAAGAAACCATTGAATTGACATTGGACGTGGCAAAGAAGGATCTCAAAATTGCTGCATCAGGGGATACTGTCTATGTGGGAAAACGGGATGGACACTTATTCGTATCACTTGATAAAGGAAATAATTGGCTTGATCTCACACCAGTTCTACCTTTTGCCGTAAAAGCTTTCAAAGATATCGTGTTTGTCGGTCCCAAAGTTTATGTGGCAACAGACGCAGGAGTCGCTGCATCAGACCAAGGAAATAATTGGGGTGCTATTACCAATTCAGAAGGCACTAATCTCATTATGGATAACTTGACCGTTGATGGGACGATACTTTACGGTGTGAATAAAAAGACAGGCATATATCATTTGGATAATGGAAGTTGGAAAAAGATTGTTTCAGAAATACCGGATGGGATTACCTCTCTGGCAGTTGATGGCAATACCATATACGTTGGCACGTTACACAACGGTATGCTTCATTTTAATCTTGAAAATTAAAATCGTAAAGACTATAATTTACATAGGTGTTGTTGTAGCACGAACTGTATTGAGATTATCGTTTATATCGCTGGTCGGATGTTGACACACTTATCCACCATAAGCAATTCAACCTACTAAACTACTTCTATTAGAATTCACTATATGGAGATACAAATGACATCGGTTGCAATTCAGACCCAACTCACTCCAGAAGAATATCTCACTTGGGAACGCAAAGCAATTACAAAGAGTGAATATGTAGGCGGCAAGATTGTCGCTATGTCCGGAGCAAGTTACCGACATACCCTCATCACAATGAACATATCAGGAGAGCTTTATATACAATTGAAGGGACATTCGTGTACGGTTCACACTAATGATATGCGTGTGAAAGCAACTTCAACAAATTCTTACTTCTACCCCGATGTTGTTGTGGTATGTGACAAACCGCAGTTTGAAGATAACACCTTTGACACGCTTCTCAACCCGATTGTCATAATAGAAGTCCTTTCACCTTCAACGGAAACCTATGACCGCGTAGACAAATTCGCACACTACCAGCAACTGGAATCCTTGCAGGAATACATCCTTGTATCACAAGACGAAGTGCACATTGAACACTATATTCGAGAAAAAACACTGTGGAAACCAACCGAATTCCGTTCACTCGATAATATCCTATCACTCACTTCAATTGAATGTAAGTTACCACTACAAGACATCTATAGACGTATTGATTTTCTTGAAAACTAACTACCGATTAATCTTGAAATCTGATCTTGGTATTGTTTGAGGAGGCATTTATGCCGATTGTATCTCATGTTGTTTTGAGAGAGTTTGTATACGAAATATATCGTGGTGCAGGTGGCACCGAAGAAGATGCACGCATCGTTAGCAACCACGTTGTTGATTCAAATTTAGCGGGACACGATTCACACGGTGTTATCAATGCCCCAAATTATATCGGTGGCATGTCAGGCGGTCCAGCAGTAGACAAGATGGAGATTGTCAAAGAGAGCGGGGCTGCGACTGTCATAAACGTTAACGGTGCACTCGGAATGGTTGCAGCACGCAAAGCAATGGAGATGGCTGTTGAAAAAGCGAAGACTTGCACCATCGGTGCAGTCGGTTTACATCGGTGTGGACATGCTGGAAGGATGGGTGAATATCCACCAATCGCAGCACGTGCGGGGATGATCGGCATCGTTTTATTAAATGGTGGAGGCAGATTTATGCACCCACATGGTGGTACTTCCCGCAGGCTTCCACCGAACCCGATTGCGATTTCTGTACCACGTGTAAACGGAGAACCGCTTCTGCTTGATATGACACTGAGTGTAGTCGCTGGTGGAAAGTTTCTTGTACAGTCGGCACGCGGAGAACCGATACCAGAGGGATGGATGATAGATTCAGAGGGCAATCCTCTTACCGACCCAGACGCATTTCGTGAACGAGGAAGTGATACCGCAGTAATGCCACTCGGTGGGTTTCAGTTCGGACACAAAGGTTTTGGACTCGGTGTGATGATTGATGCCATTGCGGGCGGACTTTCTTGGGCTGGATGTAGCCGTGAACAACCCACACGCGGGGCGAGTGGTATCGTGATGTTTGCAATAAAAATCGAAGATTTCATTGACTTAGTGGATTATGAACAAGAGATAGAATATCTTGTAGAGTGGGTTAAGTCATCCGCAAAGATGCCGGGAATAGACGAGATTTATGTACCAGGTGACTTTGAACAACGTAGTCGTGAAAAACGTCTTAAAGAAGGAATACCGATAGAAGACCCAACGTGGAATCGACTTGTGGAAGCAGCCGAACGTTATGATGTTGCTGTACCAACTACACTTCTACCATAAGGCAATTGTTCATTTCTCTGGATTCTAATTGTCAATATCTGTATACTTGCATAATAACGGGAGAAAACAGATGAAATACTTAGGAATTTTACCCATTTTACTAATTGGTGTTTTAGGATGTGCTGTCCTGAACCAACCAACTCTTGAAGTTGATCCGCTCCGTCTTTCAAGCCAGACCTATCCTGAACTCGTAGATGGAAGTTTAGAGACGGTAAGCACATTTACTGTGAAAGGTCATGTTGAGAAAGGCTATCAGGTTTTTGAAAAAAGGAATCGCAGAATCGATACCGCTGAACTCAGATATTTAACACAAGTTGAAGGTAATCCCCGTTCGGAAGCAGTGATAAAATTAGATAAACCGACCTTTATAACCTATGTTGAGATATATCCTGAATCCCGGATTCCAAGGTTAGCCTTAACAACCACACTGAACGACCCACCACAGTTTGAATCATCCTTTGATGTAGTGCTTGATAAACAACATATCAATGTTGAAACTAAAAAGCCTGTTAGAATACAAATCAATAGAAAAATCCTTTATTTGCGGTTGACTGCTGATGGGATTCAGGACAAACAACATTCAACACGTATTAAAGATGAACTTAATCCTTTTCGTGGTAAAGGCAAAGAACATGACGAGAATAAGGATACTCGTATTCAGATTCCGTTAAAAGGGGCATCAATTCGGGAGGTTAAATTTTATGCGCGGTAGAAATTACAACACCATTATCGGACTACTAATAGTAATATTCGCTATTCAGGGATGTGCTATATTTCAAAATACACCTGCTGTAGAATTAGCACCTACACGTCTAACATGTGCAGCAAATCCAGAGATGGTAGATGGAGATATGCAGACAGTAGGAGAATTTTGGGCAAACGGCACAATTCGCCAATTGTATCATATTGAAGGCAAGCCGGGTGCTCTGACTAAACCCGGGGATTCTATGACAACCCATAGCGGTACTCTAAAAACAGAAACACTGATAAAATTGGATAAACCAACTTACGTGTCTTATGTGGAAATATATGCTGATTCTGAAATTCCAAAGATTACTCTCGATTTAACAGTTGAGGAAAAATCACCAAAATGGGCAAATTCTTTTATATCTGTAAAGGATAAACGATACACAACTATAAAAGAAAGAGAGATTGCAAGGTTCAATATAAGGCAAAAGGTGTTATACCTGCGAATAACTGCAGATGGCATTGGAAATCTTAGCGGTAGCGAGAGTTCCGCAAGTAATGACCCAAACTTTTCTCATGAATTTGTCACGCCTTTGAAAGGTGCTAAAATCCGTGAGGTCAAAATTTACGAGAGGATGTAAGAGTTCCAGATAATTGAATAGTGTGCATAACTAATTGGTGCAGCAATATAGATATGCGCGCATTTCTATGTGTTAACTCATTGTAGAAGACTATTCATAGTCACGCAATTAGTCGCATCTCATTAAACTGTTTACGCCAAGCGAAGCCTACTTACTGCCTTTAAGTATGCGTTTTACATTGATTTATTTGTGCTACTTTTCAAACGAATTGTCCGGGAGGAACTTATGAAAGAATCTAAATACTATCAATTACTTCGCGACCAATTTATTGCTGAAGGCACAAGAGAGACTACGATTAAGAATACCTTGGCATTGTTAAAAACTAAATTCGCTGTAGATGCTGTCAACGACCTAACACCTACATTACATAGCATTACTGATATGCAACAACTTGAACAGTTGCTCCTTGCTGCAGCACAAGTGCAAAATCTTGAGGCTTTTAAGCAAATGCTTGATACATAACATATAAAAACTCTGGTCTATTTTCGCATTTAGTTCCGTTACGAATTTTGCTTGATATTTGGGTGTATAAGAATCTGCTTGAATTTTATTTAACATAATTGTAGAATATGAAACTACTCATAAGGAAAACCAGACCTTAAGGTTTGCCGAAATTGGCTTTACATTGCGTCCATCAAGTATTTTTGTTGACTCTATCTACAAATCCGTGCTAACTTTAGCACACTACATTCTTGGAGGATCAAAACCCGATTGGAAAAACAAGAATTAAAGGGTGTTCCTATACAGAACAACGCTGAGGTACAAGCCCTTTTTGGGCAAAGTGATGCCTTCTTAAAAATTATTGAACGTGATTTTAATGTGCGCGTTGTTTTGAAAAGCGATAGCATCGCTGTCCTTGGTGAAAACCAAAAAGAGGTAAACAGAGTTGTGAAGGTGTTAGAGTCGCTACTACACCGTATCCGAAAAGGAGAACGAATTCAGGCAACTGATGTTAGTTATGTTATCCGCGCATCAGAAACAGAAGAAGTAAGTTCTTTAGAGCAGAGTACTGCCGAATCCATACCCGTATTCTCAAAACGAGGTGTCATTCGTCCGAAAACTGCTGGACAAAGACGATACGTTGAAGCGATTAAACACAATGACCTTGTATTTGGTATAGGTCCAGCAGGAACAGGTAAAACCTACCTCGCTATGGCGATGGCTGTTTCAGCCCTAAAAAATGGTCAGGTAAGTCGAATCATTTTAACACGTCCTGCTGTTGAAGCGGGTGAAAATCTCGGTTTTTTACCGGGTGATATCGCGGCGAAGGTACATCCATATCTACGACCATTATATGATGCGTTATACGATATGATGCCACCTGATACACTTGATAATTATATTGAACGGAATATCATTGAAGTTGCCCCGATCGCTTTCATGCGTGGCAGAACACTCAACAATTCTTTTGTCGTACTTGATGAAGCACAGAATGCTACTGTTGAGCAGATGAAGATGTTCCTGACACGACTCGGGTTTGACTCAAAAGCCGTTATTACGGGTGACATTACACAAACTGACCTACCAACACATAAAGTCTCCGGTCTCGCTGACGCTCAAGAGGTACTTAGTGGGATTAAAGGGATTAAATTCATATATTTCTCAAAAGTTGATGTTGTACGACATGAATTGGTACAGCGAATCATTGAAGCTTACGAACGCTCAAAACCCCCAAATGTTAAACAGGTATTAGTGGAAACCGAGAAATCTGAAGGCTAACGGTTTGATTGACGTTACCAATATCAGTAGCAATACAACGTTTGATATGGATATAGTTCGTCAAGCGGTTTTGGCAACCTTAAATGCTCATCAATCTGAAGATTGTGAAGTGAGTGTTTTGTTGACGGATGATACCCGTATAACGGAACTTAATCGGGAATACCGTGGGATAGATGCCCCAACGGATGTGTTAGCATTTGCACAACTTGATAACGAAGATGCCGAATTAGTAAAATCTAATATACTCGGAGATGTTGTTATATCTTTGGAAACAGCAGAACGTCAAGCAAAAGATGAAACCCATACCTTCGAAGCGGAAGTCCTCTTACTTACAGTACACGGTGTGCTTCATCTGCTCGGATATGACCATCAAACACAAATTGATGCCTCTATTATGTTTAAGAAACAGGATTCAATAATGCAATTGTTACAGGTACAGCAGTAACCATAAATTGAGGTTGAATTAACGTTAGCATACCAAATCAACATTTTCTGTCAGAGTAATCAGTCATCGGTAGTAGATAAACAGACGCACATACTTTAGAAATAATGGAGGTGTGATTTCAGACTTGGATGACCTACATATAGCTACAAGATTAGTTTGTTTAGGAATTCTGTTAATTTTTAATGCCCTGTTTTCAGCATCAGAGGCGTTACTCGCTCGGTTAACACGGGCAGATATCTTAGAGTTTGCAGAGGAAGGTGGAAAACGTTATGAAGTGTTAACGTCCCTTTTACGACACCCCCGACGCTACTCGTTGACCATTATCACTGTCAAAACGCTCCTGATAGTTGCCAGTGTGATACTGTTTGCGACGTTTTGGGAAAATCGCATATTGAGCGGTGGGATCGCAGCATTGTGTCTTGTTGTTTTCACAGAATTGTTTCCAAAAAACTATGTCCAAAATAGCCCCAGTGGAACAACCATTCATGCTTTACGTGCCTTACGCATCGTCTATTGGGGAGGTTTTCTAATATTAATCCCCTTGAATTTTCTTGTAAATCTTATCGTCCGTATCTTTGGCGGCAAAAGCACATCAGCACAGGATAGTTTGGTGTCTCCAGAAGTATTAGAAACACTGGATAACGTTGCTGACATCCAGGAGATTTTAGAACCAGATAACCGTGAAATGATCTCTCGTATTTTGGATCTCCCTGATAAAGTAGCAAGGGAAATCATGGTAGCACGAACTGATGTGATATGTCTTGAAGTCGGAACACCTGCTGCCGAAGTCTTGCAAACTACAATCGCATGTAGACATACCCGCATTCCAATATATAAAGATACAATTGACAATATTGTCGGTATTTTGCATGTAAAAGATATGTTGGATTGTTGGGCAGAAGATAAACCAATTAACCTTAGTGAACTTATCGTTGGTCGCACACCTTTTTTTACACCTGAGAGTAAAAAGATATCTGAATTGTTCCGTGAACTACGGGAACATAATCAACACATTTCCATTGTCGTTGATGAATACGGTGGCACAGCAGGAATAATTACTCTTGAAAACATTATTGAAGAAATTGTGGGTGAAATTCAAGATGAAGATGAAGTAGATGAACAGGACGCATACATTCAGACAGAAGCAAACACCTATTCCGTTGATGCCAGATTAAACCTTGTCGAGTTGAACGAAAAACTTGGCACAGAACTTGAGGCAGAAAATATTGATACTATCGGTGGATTTATTGTTGACCACCTTGGACGTGTCCCTGAGGTAGATACAGTGTTCACCTATAGGGGCATTAATTTCACGATATTAGAGGCAGACGAACGAAGGATCCATCGAGTACAAATTCAGATGCCGGAAAACACTAACGTAGGTGAAGATTCAGAATAAGATAAATGGATTTGACAAAGTTCAAAAAATACCGTATAATTAGGGAAGAACGGGGCGTAGCGCAGCCCGGCTAGCGCGCCTGCTTCGGGAGCAGGAGGTCGGAGGTTCAAATCCTCTCGCCCCGATTTTATCCCACCCTATAGCAAACTGATACACATAAAAAATGCCTGCTCAAAAGACCCATGCAATTGTGATTCGTGCTTTTCCTTTACGCGAAGCTCACAAAATCATCACATTCTATACTCCCGATTTTGGAAAAATAAAAGCCGTTGCGTACGGTGTAAAAAGTCCCAAGAGCAAATTGAGTGGTAGGTTAGAACTGCTTAACCATGGCATGCTACTTTTTAGTTATCGCGAAAATAGAGATCTTCAAAGTCTGACAGGTTTTGATCTTATCGAAGGATTTGATGGCATACGCGCCGATTTCGCACGAATTACTTATGGATGCTACATGGCAGAATTAGTTGATGCTATGGCATTAGAAGGTGACGCGAATCCTGAGATTTTCGAGTTACTGCGAAATACATATCAATTTTTAGTGGACACTGATGATGTGCCTTTACTCGCGAGGGTGTTTGAAATCAAGTTCCTTGACCTTGCAGGTTATGCACCGCAACTCTCCCAGTGTGCACATTGTGGTTCAGTACCAACCCCCGTACCAGCAAAAAAATCACCTGTAACACCTACGTCCCCGTTAACAATGCGGTTTAGCGTGCAACACGGTGGATTACTATGTTCTAAATGCCAGCATAGAGATATTTCAGCATTTACTATATCCCCTGGTAGTTGCGAATTACTAAAAACACTTCGAAAATCAGAACTTAGCAAATTAAATCGGATGCGTGCATCCAAACGGAATCATATTGAGATGAAACTTATGTTGAGTAGTTTTATCCAATACCACACAGAACGAAGTTTAAAAAGTCTTAAATTTATTGAGAGTGTGTTAGAGATTTAAGATATGTTAAATGACTTGGCACGTTCGCAACATGTGCCAGAGAAAATAAGGAGTCGTCCATTGAAAGTAGATAATATCTTCAAAATTTCGCTCTTTTTTCTGAGCATTGTCACATGTTTAGCCGTAGTCGGCACTTATAGTACTGATGCTTCTACAATCGGTAAAATTTCCGGTATTGTTACCGATGAAGCAACCAATCAACCTATAGCAAACGCAAAAGTATCAATTGTTGGCACAAACACTACTGCTACAACAAACGATTCTGGCTACTATGTTATGACCAACATTGATCCTGGTGGTTATGATGTCCAAGCTGAACTCACTGGCTACCGTTCTAAAACAGTTCAAGCCACAACAGTCTTCGCAGGACTCACCACAACTATCAACTTTGTTCTGGAAGCTGCTGATGTCGCTGAACTTGAAGGTGTAACAGTCATAGCAACTAAACCTCTGATTAAGAAGGATGTCACGCAAACAACTCGGATTATTGAATCGGACGAAATTGCTTCCATGCCACGCGATACTGTGAACGGTATCCTCCAAACACAAACTGGCGTAGCTGTGTTAAACTCAAGTGGCTCACTTCACATACGTGGTGGTAGGTCAATGGAGATAAAATATCTTATTGACGGTATTCCAGTTAACGACCCTATTTTTAGCGGTTTAGGCTTGCAAATAAGCACAAATGCCCTTGAACAGATGGAGGTTATCACAGGCGGATTTAATGCTGAACACGGTGATGCACAATCTGGCATAATTAATCTCATCACCAAGGCGGGAACACATAAATTCACAGGTAGAATCAGATATCGAGTCGGTCAATGGACAGACCATCATGGTGATCCCTATTACGGACCTTGGTTAGACCCAGACAACGGCTTTCGACCAGTTGCCCTTGAACCTTTCAGAGGTATATTTATAGGTGAACCTTACGATTATCAAACACCCTACCGTGGTGACGCTGTCACAGTTGGAGAATTGGCAGAAAGAGAAGGTGATGATCAGGTAACTTTCACTGAGATTTATCCTGGGGTATATGCGGATAGAACTGAAAATCCGTTACAACCAGTGATTGACCCCGAATCAGGTGAACCTATGGTTAACGAAGAGACCGGTGAAGTTGTTATGGAACGGCAACCTTTTAAGGATGCGGATGGTACGGTAATTGACTATGAGCAAAAACAGGTTACACTTATAGATGGTTACATCGTAGATTTGGAACAGTTCAGCGGACAGTTCAACGACACAAAAAATTATAAGTTATCTCCGAGTCACATCGGAGAATTCGCGCTCAGCGGTCCGATAATTGGCAATCGTTTGACCTTCTCTTTCGCCAGTCAATTGCGACGAGATGAAAGCTACTTGCCCAATAGCGGTAGCAGTGGGCACACGTTACAGGGAAAACTTAAGTTTGAAATAACACCTGAACTGAAACTCACAGCAAGTGGACTTTATGATATACGCGAATTCAACAACACTGGTGGAAGTTTGCGTTTCGTGCCTTATGCAATTGAAGTTGACAATAGAGATGGACGAAGTCTTTCCGTTCAACTGTCACATAACATCAACTCAGGCACTTTCTATACTTTGACCTTTGGGCAATTCTACCGTTCCTATGATAGCAATCAACCCGGCAAAGTATGGGACCCGTTGAATAAAACCTTTGAGGAAAACGCTTACGATCCGGAAAAATCCTTTGAACAGAATCAGGAAGAAGGCAGAATTAGAAATCCTGCGCAGCAAGCATACAACGACTCAACTTATGATGTTGCAGGGGATAATAATTTCTGGGTCACACGCAATTCAACAACCTCTATTTTTAAAGGTGTCTTCGCAAGTCAAGCTACTGAAAATCATCAAATCCAAACAGGATTTGAATTCTTAACCAATCACCTCTACAATCTTGGCACAACAAATTACGGAAGTTCAAACCTATACATGGAATATTATGATGTAACACCTACATCCCTAAGTTTATATGCCCAAGATAAGATGGAATATGAAGGTATGATTGTCAATGCCGGATTGCGATATGACATATATAATCCAGATGGTGTTTCACCAAAAGACCCGTTAGATCCGCTTGTACTAAACGAGGATGACGGGACTATCAAGTTGGATAAAAGTGAATATCCTGTTGGATTACCGATAATCAAAGACCCTGTTAAACCTTCTACGAAGCACATGGTCTCACCACGTCTCGGTATCTCGTTCCCGGTTACTGAACGAGCGAAGTTGCATTTTACTTACGGGCATTACTACCAGATACCACGCGGTGATGATCTCTACGAAAACCTCAGTTTTGATATGCGTGGGGCAATCCGTAGAAGAGGGAATCCTGATATGGATCCAGAACGAACGATTGCCTATGAAGTCGGCATTGCTCAGCAGTTTACGGAGGACTTAACCGTTGACATTACAGGATTTACCAAAGATATTGACAATCTTGTAGATAGCGTGCACGTTGATATATCCAATGATTATAGTTATTTCATTAACAACATTTATGGGCGCGTTCAAGGATTTGAACTCTCAATCCGTAAGTGGCGTACAGGAAATAGTCCAGTTTCTGGCATGTTGAGTTATACCTATTCTGTTGCGAAAGGCAAAGGCTCAAGTCGAAATTTGGGATACCTTACCTATTACCGACAGCAGCCTGAAGTAACCGAAAGTCATCCGTTAGCGTGGGATCAACGTCATATTGTATCCGCAACGTTGGACATTCAATTACCCTTTGCTTCGTCTGTCAACTTTGTCGGTAGATATGCCAGCGGTTTACCTTACACCCCGAATCCGAGAGCACCGGTTAAACCTGCAATCAACTCAAAACGTTACCCTGCAACGTACAATGTTGATGCCGTCATTAGCAAACGGAGTCGGGTTAGCGGGATGACATATACCATCTTTGCTGATATACGTAACATCTTCAACACAAAGAACTTGAACAATTTGCTTGACGCAGTTACGTATGACCGTTATGGTATTCCATTGACCGCACAAAAGCATTCCAGTCCATTTTCGTGGAGTTCCCCACGGTTGGTCATGGTCGGTGTGAGTTTGGATTTTTAAGTGGTACGGTTAATGGCAAACAAAACTGAAATTAATGACGAACTACGTCCTGAATATGACGAAACTTTACTCAAAAACGGTGTCCGTGGGAAATATGCAGAACAATACGCTGCCGGGACAAACCTTGTCCTTCTTGAGTCTGATGTTGCCGCTGCCTTTCCTACAGAAGAAGCCGTAAATGAAGTTTTACGATACGTATTAAAAGTAGTGAAGGATGGAAAGCATCTCAATATTAATCATGATCAATAATTGTCATATCAAGTAGGAACTTAAATGAATCTTCAACAAACTATACCACTATCAGATATATATACACGAGAAGAGGAATTCTCATCGGACCTCGCCAATACGCTGGCTGCACTCAACGTCGGTAAATTTGAGGACGCTGAAACAGAAGCAAGAGTTGGAACAAAAAGAGCGGATATTGTCGCAATTGGAGAGGACGGTACACTTGTGATTGAAAACCAATTTGGTAAAGCAGATTGGGATCATTGGGGTAGACTTGAGGCTTACGCACGGTTAAAGGAGGCTGATGTCGCAGTTTTGGTCGCTGAAAACTTTGAAGAACTGATGATCGTTACGTGTAATCTCCGCAATGAAGACAGTAACGTCAATTGGTATTTAATTCAAGCACAAGCAAATTCACACAGTGAAATCTTTTTTAATCATGTTGCGCAACCTGCAATAGATATCCAAACTGAAAAGAAAGGGGATATTGTGTACAGCGAATTTTGGGAACCCGTCCGTGAGGGAAAATTCGGTGAACTCTTTGTTGGAAAACCTGTACCTGTTAAGGATGAAGGTTGGATTATGAAAACAATTCGTAAGGTTCAAGTTTGCTTATATCTTAACAAACAGCAATGTTATATTAGACTGTACTTCTTAAGTCCTAATCATTTTGAACGACGGGATAAGATCATGGAATTGTTCCCAGAATCAGAATACGATTATGAGTACAAAGATACATCTTCACAAACAACGGTGATATTTCCTGTTCTTGACAAAGGTAAAAATGACAGAGACGATTGGGATGAAATCCGAAAAGAATTAATTGACTTAGGGACAGATATCTTCAATAAAATCAACGAATCTGGTTTGTAGTTCATATTCCTTGAACTTATCAACGAATAAAAAGAGGTATTTTTAATGGACAAAATATATAAGGTCGCAATCATCGGATGTGGTGGAATTTCCCACATGCACGCAGGATGGTATGTGAATGAACCGAGAACAGAAATTACCGCAATTTCCGATATTGATGAGGGACGGCTTAATGCTTATGGAGAAAAGTATGAAGTCGAAAAACAATACACCGATTACATCGAAATGCTTAAGACTGAAGAAATTGATCTCGTTTCAGTCTGTACCCGTCCGAAACACCATGCGCCACTCGTAATTGAAACAGCAAAACACGGGGTCAAAGGCATACTATCCGAAAAACCGATGGCAGAAAATCTCGGACAAGGAAAGGCAATGCTTGAATCCTGTGCACAAAACGGTGTAAAGTTAGCAATTGACCATCAAGTCCGCTTTAGTACCCCTTATCAACACGCAAGACAGATGATTTTAGACGGTGCAATCGGTGACATCTTCCGTATTCACGGCATCTGTGGTGGCGGTGACCTCAAGGACAATGCCACGCATACCGTTGACCTTATGCTATATCTCCACGATGACCGTCCTGTCAGTTGGGTAATCGGACAAATTGAACGCATCGGTACACCCACTAAATACGATCTGCATTCCGAGGATTTCGCAGTCGGCTACTTCAAGTTTGAGGATAATGTTCGCGGTATCATAGAATCGGGTAACGATACCGCACCAGGTTATCACCATATTTACTGCTATGGTACAGAGGGTGAAATAGAACTTGCTGCTCCCGGTGGTCCGAGTATCCGTTACCGAAATCAGGAGACAGGTGGGGCATGGGAAACGCCGGAACTACCACCAGGAATTACCCCCGTGCAAGACCTAATCAATGCAATTGAGGAAGATAGAGAACATCGTTCAAGCGGTCATTGTGGTTACGCGACCCTTGAACTACTTATGGCAATCTACGAGTCATCTCGGAAAAGACAGCGGATTCAGCTCCCAATGGAAGAGATGGAATCCCCATTAACACTGATGATAGAAGATGGATGGGTCTAAGTCTATACCTAATAAAGGAACTTCAACTATACCTTTGGAGAAGATAGATGGGAAGTGATTTCGATATTGTCCAAGTGTATTTGATTGTATTCCCAATTATGTTCGGGACAATGGCTGCTTTTTTCTTAGTAATTGGGCTGAGAGGAATTATAACCAAACGACCTTTCTTAGTTTCAAATAAATGGTTGCTTTGGATGATGTTTATTATTTTTATACCATTGATTTGGCAACCTCTGTTTTTTTCGTCACCTGATATGAATATCATGCAATGGCTAAATCCCGCGATATTTATAGTTGTTCTTGTAATGATGTGGTTTGCATTGAAGGGGTATGTTGCTTATGGCGTTACCGATACATCATTCCGTGAAGCACTGCTCGCCGCCCTCGAAAAACAGCAGTTGCCTTATGAAGAAACCCTATCTACTATGCGGTTGACTTCTATTGATGCCGATTTACAAGTGTCCGTACAGTCGTGGTTAGGATCAGGAATGATTAAGATTAAACGGCGCGAACACCGTGCACTACTAAAAGATATAGTCACTAAAATGAATGAGCACTTTAACCTTTCAGACAGTCCAATCAAACTCACTACTTGTGTCTTCTATGTTATTATGGGGGTCCTAATGGTCATAGGTGGGGTTGGAATAATATTTTTATTCCAAAACATCGGTAATAAAATGTAATACAACACGCGTCTTTAGAACCGTAGAATTCTATGGTAGAAAATTCAGAATTTTCAGAGTCATTCCTGACCTATATTGTCATAAATAGCCTATTAATTCAGTCATAATAAAGGTTCGTAGCACATGACAATATTCCGCCATTTTTCGTCTGACTCTGAAAACTCTGAATCTTGAATTCATAAATTAGAGATGGTTTGAGATAGAATTACAAGATACGCAGGGACTTTAGATAGGTATATTGCAGAACTGATGATATCAGAGAATTTACAAGAAAAAAGTGCATCTATATTAATAAAAATTATTCTATGTTGTATTCTCATTGCATCCTTTAGTTTAGTATTACGCAACCTTGGACACAGCAAGATTCACTTTTGGGATGAAGGATTTCATGCCATTGTCGCGAGAAATCTAACGAAACATCCACTAAAGTTCACACTATACGATCAACCTTGGCTTGAATATGATTACAAACATTGGGGAAATAACCACATCTGGCTTCATAAACCACCAGTTGCCATGTGGAAAATTTGTTTCTCACATTTCATATTTGGGATTAACGCTTTTGCACTACGTTTGCCATCTGCTATAAGTCTGGTGCTGTCAGCATGGTTGACATTTAGAATCGCTTCCGATCTGTTTGATAAACGAACAGGTCTCATCGCAGCATTTTTTCAGGCATTTAATCCGTTTCTTTTCGCATCAGTTCACGGTTATCGGTTTTCTGACCATATTGACATTGCACTGCTGCTTTGGGTTCAAGTATCATGTTGGTTCTTGCTACGTGCAATTCGGACAGGTAAAAGGAGGAATTACATCTTATCGGGAGTGGCAATGGGTATTGCCTATCTCTCAAAAAGTTATCTGGCACTAATAACATTCGGTATCGCGTTTGTCGTATGGTTTGTAAAATGGGGTAAACAGAAAATTCTAACACTTAGGAAATCCGCTGATGGTATGGATAAAGTTGAAACGGAAAAACCGGAGGACGCAAATTCACATGAAGAAGAGGCGAGAATTCGACTCAAAGACGTTGGGTTACTCCTTCTTGTTGGAATCGGCACTGTCGCACCTTGGGCAATCTATTGTTTGATAAGATATCCTCGGGAATATATATGGGAACACAGACGTGTTCTTGAGCATCTAAATACAAATATTGAAGGATGGAAGGCAAGTTGGGATAGACCGTTATTTGAATATATGCCGCTATTTTATCCATTTTTCTATGCAGCACTTTTTGCTATTGTGTTGTGCCTGCTTGTGTTGATGTTCAAACGATGGAAGTTACCCGTATTATTCGTGTTAGCATGGGCAATTGGTGTTATTGTTCCACACATACTTGCTCAAACGAAAACTCCGTCAGCGACAATGATTGCTGTGCCACCCCTGCTCATTTGTCTTGCTGTGATTATCAGTCTGGCATGGCAACGTAAAGATTGGTTTTACACGTCAATCTGGGGGGCATCAATGCTGTCTATTGTTCTCATCACTACCTTAGCAACGAGAACTAACGGACGTGTCCAAATTCGCAACGTTCTTCCGATTGATTGGATCAAAAGTTTCGCACCATTTATGCATAGGCACTTCTGGATAACTGAACAACTCATCGGATTTGGTGTCTTACTCGGACTATTTACAGGAATATATTATCTAATACGACAAAAAGATTGGCAAAAATGGGTATGGGTTGGTGTCCGTTATGTAGCCCTCTTCATCACTATATTTTATACAGTGAGTTATGTTGAGGCTGCATATAAGGTTACAGAACGTAATGAGCAAATTCCTTTGTATGTTGTCAGTGGTAAACGTATTCAACAGGAAATGCCAAAAAACGCCTGCTTTTTTCTTGATGAAAACCGTACAGGAGCACATTTTGATTTGATGTATTACGCTGACAGATCAACATATTTGGTCAAAACTACTAACGAGGAAGAACTACGTAATCTTGAAAAGAAAGCGAGGGAAGCACGACAGGCAGGTGCTATTCCATACCTATTCTCTGTTACAGAAACGGAATACAAATATCCGCTGTATATTGAAGGTGAGGTAGATGTAGGCGGTGGTAAGAAACAAAGATATAGAATTTTTACAATCACAGAAACACAATGATTATATTTATTGAAGTGTCAATCGGCAATTGATGGTATAATACGAGTATCAACCACATTTTACTGGAGCATTTTGTCATTACCTAATCGGAGGTAAGGGAATATGAAAATATTGCGATATAGTATTTTATTTACGGTTTTAACATTTAGCACACTATTGGTCAATGCAGGGGAGGATTGGAAAGCACTTGATGTCGGCAATATGTCCTCTGCTATTTTCAACACTGCAGTCGTAGGGTATCCCAGGAACCCTTCACAAAACCCATCAGGATGGTGGCCCGCAGGTACTAACGATTCTTACATCTATGAAGGAGACATCTGGATTGGCGCAAAAAAAGGTGGTGAGATTGGCGTTGCTGAGGCAGATGGCAGACAAAGTGAAATCTGGCCAATCCCAATTGAAGATCCAGACACTGGTCAATTAGTTGACATTCTTTCCAAAAAACCAGGAGTGACATCAAAAGGCACACCGACGAACCAATTAATTAGATTCAAATGTTCTGATACCAATCCTGAAGCAAATAAAGGGTTGATCCTCGGTTTAGAACTTGATGTTAGCGGATTCCAATGGAGTTACGCCCCGCTGTACGACTTCTTTATACTTGAATATAATGTCAAAAACGTTGGAGACGACACACTTGAAGATGTGTTTATGGCTTTCCGCTACGACGTAGACATATCCAGTAACGAAACTGGCACGGCAAGTTACTCAGCGGATGATTTCGTCGCGCTGGATCAAACACCGGACGGTCTCAACCCAGATGATCACCCGAATCGGTACCTCTCTTACGGTTTCTCTAATGCCTCTGCCCCCGGTTACATCGGGCTGCGAGTCTTAGATGCATACATGGGCGAGGATCCAGAAGATGAAGATGCCAAAATCAATTTTATTGCACACAAACGAATTACAATTGATACGGACCCAACAACTGATGCGGAAATGTATGCATTAATCAGCACTCCCGGTGTTGAACCCCTTCCCGCAAACTACGACGACCAACGTTTTATTCAATCCTACGGTCCGATTGAAACACTTGCCCCTGGTGAAACATTTAACGTCATCATTGCGGTGGCAATCGGTGAAGGACTTGCAGGTTTGCAAACATCATCTGACTGGGCACAGAAGTTATATGACGATGCTTATGTTGCACCAGCTCCGCCACCCTCCCCTCTCGTAGCCGCTTATCCCGCCGATGGACAGGTGTCACTTGTTTGGGAAAGTGCTGGACGTTGGGTTGATAACGGTGTCGAAAAAAGTATTGAAGAGTATGTTGATGTAACCGATCCAGAAAAAATCTTTGAAGGCTACAGAGTCTATAGACGAGATACCGCTTATGATGAAAACACTGGAAAACCTGTTGAAGACTGGGAATTGTTGATGGAATTTGACAAACCGAGTGCTACCGGTAATTTCTTCACCGTTTCACACGTTGGTAAGCAGTCAGATGCCACCATTGAAAGCATGGGAGATGAACCCTTTTTCGCTGATTTCTTTAAGAGTGCTACCTATGCCATCAAATTCAATTCCAGCACAAGTTTTGAGGTGATTAACACAACATTGTGGGAAGTTATGGCATATAATCCCGAATTTCCCGCAAATGGTGGAGGGTATGTTGTCGTAAAGGATCCGAATTCAGGAGAACCCTATCCAGACGGAACATATCGTTCTGGAGAGCAGATTTATTTCGGTGGACTCTACGTAAAAATAACCGATGGTCCTTCAGGTCCGCCAGTTGCAGGCGACATTTTCCGCGTCGTTTCCACACCATCACAGGCTCTTGGGGAAGATGTCGGCATCAAGAATTTCTATACAGATACAGACTTAACCAACGGAATTCAGTATACCTACGCAGTCACCTCTTACGATACAGGTAACCCTAAAAAAGCATTGCCAGCGATGGAAAGTAGCCAGATTGAAACGATGGTTCATGTTGTTCCACGGGCACATCCCGCAGGTTATAGAGAACCGGTGGTTGATGTGGAACAAAACGCTATTCCTGTTAGCATAGAGCCAATGGTGATAGTTCCAAACAAAGTTACGGGAAATCAATATAAGATTGTTTGGTATGGGGCTAAACAGACCGGACCTGGGGCATATATCACAGGTCCTGGACATCAACCCCCAGCTTACGAAATTATTGATACCACAACGAATCAGACGGTCATAGAAAAAACAACGTTCGACTGGTATGATGCTAACCACTTTGAGGCTTATGAGGCACGTACACCGATGTTTGATGGCATCATCTTGAATATGAAAGGGGTTGACGTAACTTATGGTAGTCCAGACGAAAACCCAATCAATGATGTTAAACTAACAGCAGGAACCGTCACAGACTGGTCAGTAAAGATAGAATCTCCTGGGGCAGGTGAAAATACTTGGCCCAATATCTTTTGGGCTACCTACTATCGCCCCCATACCTACTCCATCACATTTACAGACGATACACACGTTAAGGTAGTGGACGAAGATACAGGGGAGGAAATCAAATTCAATGACCAACGTGCTGATGGGTATGCTATATTGACAGCGGCGGGTTGGAGTGATGAATATGTGCCACAGGATACGGTAGGATACTTTAGAATATTCATCCGTGGTGCCTACGTCTATATCTTTGATCCCAATGGTGAACTTTCCGCTGGTGATGTATTCACAGTTGATATGGGTGGCGTTGCTGCACCACAAGATGGTGACGAGATTCTGATCGCTACACAAGGTGAGTCACTTGAGGCTAATGATATAGAAGAAGATCTCGCAAATATTCGTGTTGTGCCAAATCCATACTTCGTCACTAATAGAGCAGTACAGACTGAAGGAACAGATAAAATCTATTTCATGCGTCTACCTCCGCGATGTACCATCCGAATCTATACATTGGCTGGTGAATTGGTGCGAGAATTAAAACATGAAAGTGCCACACCCTTCAACGAAGATGAACGTCTGGCGCAGGGTGACAAAGGGGGGACTACTGAATTTGACCTGCTCAACCGATACAATCAAGCATTGGCAAGTGGTGTATATATCTACCACGTTGAAGCACAAGATGGAAGCAATAACGTCATCGGGAATAAGATTGGAAGGTTCGCAATCATACGATAACGGTAACACGATTTGAGGAGAAACACATGCACAATACTATTTTATATCAAGATTCACAAGACCATAGAGTTGCAAAGGGACAGAAGGTTGATATACCTCGCTACTATGTTCCCTTTCTCTCATTCTTGCTTATGGTCGCTTCAGTATTTACATTGACCGTTTCCAGTTATGCAACCACAAATGTTGGAACTGCTGGTGCACAATTTCTCAAAATTGGACCGGGGGCGCGGGTAGATAGTTTAGGTGGTACATTCGGGGCAATTGCTAACGATGTTACCACAATCTATTGGAATCCTGCGGGACTCAGCCAACTTAAAAAGACCAGTTTCTCAGATACACACACGATATGGCTTGCGGATGTCCGTTACAACTATCTCGCGTTTGCCACACCGATAGAGAAGGTCGGCACGTTGGGTGCAAGTGTTACGTTTCTCAACGTTCCTGATACGGAAATCACAACGCTTGATAAACCTGATGGCACTGGACTTTGGTATTCTGCATGGGATACTGCGGTCTCATTAGCATATTCCAGACAACTTTATGAGAAAGAATCAGGTGCTAACCTCTCCTTCGGTATTAATGCAAAATATATTCATCAGCAAATTCATCGGGAAAGTGCGAAAGGTGTTGCTATTGATATCGGCACTTTATATCACACAGGTTGGCGAAGTCTGCGTATCGGAATGTGCTTCTCAAACTTCGGACCTGAGATGAGTTTCAGTGGACCTGACCTTGAAACGGGTAACGAAGTTGCTGGAGAAGAACAAATTGCCGATTATTCACCCCACCCAGATACCACGAACCCAACGCGTAAAGCGGAATTGGATACCGTTGAATACCCGCTTCCATCTAATTTCCGTCTCGGAATTGCTTATGACTTGATTGATGATGAAAGCAACCTGCTTACTATCGCTCTTGATGGCAACCATCCGAATGATAACAGTGAAAGACTCAATATTGGTATGGAATACTGGTACAAAAAGATGGCAGCAATTCGTGCGGGGTATAAATTCCGATTAGGTCCTGACCAAAGCGATGATGAAGAGGGATTGACACTCGGTTTAGGCATACACCTAAAGTTCGGTGAAACAATGCTATCACTTGATTACGCCTTCGCTGACTTTGGACACCTGAATGACGCACACCGTGTTAGTGTGGGGCTAAAGTTTTAAGTTATTCTTCATGGATTGTTTCCTTTTGAAGAAATGCATATGTAATCGAGCAATTTATCACGCCTCTCACGTTGGAATTGCTTGTTTTACACATATTCTTATCTGAATAAATCCAAAGACACCGAACATGGCAGACAAACCAAACATCGTATTTCTTCTATCAGATCAAATTCGTGCCTGCTCATTACCAGTATACGGTGAAAAGCAGATTGAAACACCACATATAGATAGACTCGCACAAGAAGGCACCGTTTTCTCAAACGCAATTGCTACTGCACCTGTCTGTACCCCCTACCGTTCCATGCTACTCACGGGACGACACCCGCAGACAACCGGTCATCTCATAAATTTCGTAAAGACACGTCACGATGAAATTGGACTCGGTGACGTTTTCAATCGTAATGGATACCGAACCGCATGGGTTGGTAAATGGCATCTTCACACGGGTTCCTTCCCAGAAATCGGTGGACGCGATTACGTGCCTGAAGGACGTGACCGTCTCGGATTTCAACATTGGCGTGGCTACAACTTCCACACTGACTATTTCAATGGTACTGTAAACCTTGACAATTGGCGGAACGAAAGATGGGAAGGATACGAGACAAATGCACTCAACCGATACGCATTTCAGTTTATGGATGATGTAGATAACGATATCCCGTTCTGTCTGTTTATCTCTCCACATCAAGCACACGGCACACCTTACGATTATGCCCCGCCAGAATACTATGACCGACTACCCGCTGAACTCCGTCTACCTGAAAACGTGTCAGATAATCAGCGAGAACGTTCGTTAAATGCTTACCGACACTATCTTGCTATGATTTTAGCAGTAGACGATATGCTCGGAGAGTTGATGGTGTATCTTGAAAAAACGGGTCGTGTGGATAACACATTGCTCGTCTTTGGTTCTGATCACGGTACGCAAGGTGGTGCACAAGATCTCAATTTCTGGGCAAAGAGAGAACCTTACGAGGAATCGATCAAAGTGCCACTTATCATGCGGTTACCCGGTGTTTTTGAAGGCAATCGCACCTGTGATACCCTCACATCACCTGTAGACCTATTCCCTTCTCTCTGCGGTTTATGCGGAATTCCGACACCTCGCACAGTGGAAGGTTACGATCTGTCTGCCTCTTGGCGTGGTGAAACGGATGCTTATGAACAGGATGCTGTTCTGACAATGAACTTTGGGTCAACCTACGACTACCTTGTTGATGGTAACGAATGGCGAGGTGTTCGCACAAAAACCCATAGCTACGCACGATGGCTCAACGGTAAACGGATGCTGTACGACATTGGATCAGATTCGCTGCAGATGAACAACCTGATTGACAACTCTGAAGCACAGTCCTTAGCAGATGAGATGGAAACCACCCTCCTAAATCTGATGGATGCTCGCAACGACAAACTCCAACCTGCCACAAGCTATACGGATTGGTATGACGCACAACGTCGCATCGTTCGTAACGCCCACGGACCTCTTGGCGATCCTGAAGACGAACCTGATTGGTCATTATTGAAATGATTTGACAATAGTCACTATAATTAGGTATAATACCATATCTCACGATACCGGTACGTGTAGGAGAAATATAATGGAAAAGGAACGTATGACGCTTGAAGAAATGACTGAGAAATACCCTGATCAGTGGCTGTTTATCATTGATTGTGAAATCAGTGAAAATACCGAGTTGTTATCAGGAATTGTTGCAGTCCATAGCAAATCTCGGGACGATATTTATGAAGCCTCTGGACATTATGAAGGTGGCGCAGCGATACATTATACTGGTGAACTACCAGAGGGAATGCATTACCTACTGTAATGAGGTGTATTTTGTTTAATCTCAATTGCGTTGATAATTTTCATCTCAAATTGAATCTATAATTTCTCTTACTCTTGAACCGTGAGGCTGCATTCCCAAATATAAAAACTGTGTAATATCTGCCAATATTCTCAGATCGGGGATTCCTAACGAAGTTCGGTCACTCAATTTCCTATGTTGTCCACCTTTTTCTTCCCACGAACTCCTTAAAGAACCTGTTGTGAAAAGTTCTGTTCCTGTAAGCATTATAATTGGTGCGCGTGTTTGTTTTCTTTCGTTATCATATTCCCGTCCCCATTCAGCTAATTTCCTGATGTGTTCAATTTCTCCTTTTGTTAGATCTGTCGCATCTCTCATTGTGGCAAACACAAATATAGAACATGGAAACGCCTCAGCCAATAATTTCATTTTATCAATATCGTCTTGTTTGAAAACATCCTCACCAGGTTTTCCAAAACTCTTGGCTTCACCGAACAATGTTTCGGTTTGTTTTTCTATGCCAAAATTTGGTAGACCAGACGCAAAAAAAGTTCTTTCTACGGGCCAAATTTCTTTACGACGATACCATAACATAAAATCGCTCTCAACCTTTTCACTTGGTGGCAAATCAAGTTGTTGACCTGTCGACCAAGTAACCTCCGCCTTATCATATCCACCTATAATATCTGCAAAGAAACGAATAGCAAGTGATGCAGCATATCCACCAATGGCGTAATCGGGAAGAGCAAAAGGACCTACTACGCGATATGCCCATCTGGAATGTTCACTTAAAGGAGTAGTAATAGGAAAGTTAAACTGTTTTTGACACAGATCACAAGTGAGTACGTAATCAAGTTCTTTTACCGAATACCAATTCTTACTGTTGCATTTGTTACACTTAAGTTCATACCCAAGTTCTACTGCACCATGCTTGACTAATTTATCAAATGTTTGCTTTTTACGTTTTTCGTAAGTGATCGCATTATTAATCTTATTTTCAAATTCTTTATAATGAGCAGTTTTGGTAGCACTGTTTGCCATTTCATTGAGTAATTTAATAATATTTTGATTTGCTAAATAGCTAACACCTCGCTTTAAACTTTCCAGTGTTTGAATTATCTGTTCCGTTGTTCTACCCCCATCAGAACGGATAGCAGGAATTTGGTTGTCGTTGAACCACTGGTTGAATGCAGTTGTTCCATCCATTAAATCCCACTGTTCATACATTTGTTCATCAGAAGGAAAAATGACGAACCCTTCTGTAGTGGGCAAAAGAAATTCCCATTCCTGTTCAGCATTAGGTTGGAATTTCGGAACAGAAGGATTTTTATAGTTACATGGAAAAACTGTTGCGATTTGATCGTATTCACTTCTATACCGCAATCTAACATACTGGGGAGCATTACTCCAATCTTGTAATCTGACAACATTTGCTACGCGATATAGGTTATAATATACATTAGCAAAATTTGGAATGATCGTATCAAATCGAATTTCAGGTTTGTCATTATCAACTTGTATGTTCATAATTTTCCTATCCGCCACCAAGATCGGACGGGTAGGACTAGGAAACTTTGCTGATGCTCTATACATGAATTGTCGATATTCAGGGGTATTTTCATCTATCCCTAAATTCTTAATATCAGGAAAAGTATGTCTCCTTGAATACTTATACCAGACTATTGGACCCCATTTTCTTACTGAGCAAATATCTTCTTCGTCAATAAGAAGATATTTTTCAATAATTTCTTCTATATTAGTCTCAGACAGAGATTGTGAAAACATTATAACGGGACCAACTATATTCGGACTTGGATCTTCGGGTAGACGAAGGTGATTTTCACTTATGAATCTTTTACAGAAGGGAACAAGTTCTTCAAGCCATTGAATAGGGATCGCAACAACATGTTTGTGTATTGCTCGTAGATTCCAAAAATCAACTACGTCATTTGATTCCTTTGCATTAAGTATAAATAGTGTTGACAACATAGGCCCGTTATATTGCACATAGATACCTTGGCGTCCGATAGTTAAAGGGGTGCTATAATTGGAATTGGAGTGATACAAACTTGAAAATGCAGCACTATCAAACACTATGTGTTTTGGACGAAATATATCCATATAATAGTGTTCAAAATATTCAAATTTTTCTTCAACAGGAAAACTCCCGAAATTAGCCGCAGCCAAATGTGTGAAAGCCGTATCAGCGGGTTTTACCAATACAATATTATGCTTATACCGTTGTTCAAACTGAAAAGTATTTGCATATAAATCCCTATAGATTCCATAGACACCTAATCCATATCTATGTGCATAGTTTCCACCAAGTTCTTCAAGAATATTATCAAGTTTTACAACTCTTTTCGGATCATAACCCAATTCATCCGCTAAACCTTCTTCTGCTTCCACAAGAAAATCAGGTTCAAAAAAATCCAAATAACTGTTGATGAGGTGTTTGGCATCCTCATAATGAAACCCTTCATCTTCTAACCAAGAAGGCACATTTTTAAATTTCGGAATAATCGGATTGAACATACCTCCCCACAGACATGTATTGAGTCGAAAAATCTCAAGTGTCTTTTCTGAATCATCGGGACGAACTAAAAATCCAAACCTTATAGGTCGTAGTCGAATATCAAAGCGGATATTGTTCATTTAGTTACCTTTTAGAATTATTAAGAATATAATTAAAGTATAACAACCCTTTCACATTTATTCAACTTTATCAAGTTCAGAAATCCATTGCTTAATAAACCCTCCTTATGCTACAATAATTACCCGAAACAACTTACGAAAACGGAGCAGACAGCAAACAAACAGATATGACCTTACAAGAAATAATATTAGCATTAGAGAAATTTTGGGCAGAACAAGGATGTATTATTCAACAACCATGCGATATAGAAGTCGGCGCAGGCACATTTAACCCCGCTACATTTTTACGTTGCCTCGGACCAGAACCGTGGAAGGTAGCGTATGTAGAACCTGTCCGAAGACCCACCGATGGCAGATACGCAGAAAACCCATTCCGTCTTGGCGCATACTACCAATATCAAGTCATACTCAAACCAGCACCAGAGGATGTACTTCCACTCTATCTTGAGAGTCTATATCATCTTGGCATCTCACCACGAAAAAATGACATCCGTTTTGTAGAAGATGATTGGGAATCTCCGACCCTCGGTGCATCAGGACTCGGTTGGGAAGTCTGGTGGAATGGCGCAGAAGTCACACAATTCACCTACTTTCAACAGATGGGTAGCATAGACCTTGCCCCGATTTGTGCTGAGATTACCTACGGACTTGAACGTATCGCTCTTTATCTACAGGATGTTGATACCTTTTTTGATATTCGTTGGAATGAACACCTGAACTATGGGGATGTACATCATCAAAGTGAGGTGGAATACTCTACCTACAACTTTGAACACGCTAACGTTGACATGCTTTTTGACCAGTTTAGCACTTATGAAAAAGAAACCCACGCCTGTTTAGATACAGGTTTAGTTCTTCCCGCTACCGACCATGTTTTGAAATGCTCCCACACCTTCAACATGCTGGATGCACGTGGTGTTATCAGCGTCACTGAACGTGTGAGTTATATTGAACGTGTGCGTAGGTTGGCACAACGTATTGCCCGCGCCTATGTAACGCAACGAGAAGAGATGGAACACCCTCTAATGGGACGTTTTGGCACGGAAAATATCTCTACCACGATAGACGTAACTTCTAACCGTACAGAACCCACTACAGCAAACCTTCCTGATACTGCCGACTTCCTCTTTGAAATCGGCACAGAAGAAATTCCCGCAAGTTATATGCCGCCTGTTCTTGAGCAACTTAGTAAGATTGCAACCGATTCTCTATCTGAACACAGAATACCGTTTGGTGAAATTCAGACATTGGGGACACCGCGCCGTATCACGCTTGCTATAGAGAATGTCAAAACCATGCAGGAAAGTCAGGAAACAGAAGTTACAGGACCGCCGAAAAGCATCGCTTACGATGAAAACGGTGAACCCACAAAGGCAGCGATTGGCTTCGCAAAAACGCAAGGTGTTGAAATCTCCGAGCTTCGTATCGTTGAGACCGACCGTGGAGAGTATATCTGTGCTTCAAAACTTGAAAAAGGAGTATCTACCTACGAACTATTGGAAACCCTTCTACCCGAATGGATTGAGTCCCTCCGTTTTCCGAAAACGATGCGGTGGGAAATAAAATCTGAAGAACCAAACGCATTTGCCCGTTTTGCCCGACCTATCCGATGGCTTGTTGCATTACTCGGAGATGAAGTTGTCAACTGTACTTACGGCGCGGCACATGCAGGTCGTATTACCTATGGACATAGATCTTTGCACCCCGATCCAATCACTTTGGTATCCGCAGACGTGAACAACTATATTCAGAAATTACAAGAAGTTGATGTTATCGCGTGTCCAAAGCAACGACGTGATACAATTGAAAAACAGGTGCGAACCGTTTTTGAAACCGAAGGGTGTCTTCCAAATATAGACGAAGAACTATTGGATACCGTCAACTATCTCGTAGAGAATCCGCAACCGATTGTTGGAAATTTCAGTGAGTCGCATCTGGAAATACCACCTGAAGTGCTAATCACAGCAATGAAAAAGCATCAACGCTATTTTCCGATGTGGAAAAGTGATACTGAACTCGCATCAAAATTCATTACGGTTTCCAACGGTACAGATGGCAATATTGATGGTGTTCGCCACGGGAATGAACGTGTGCTCCACGCACGGCTTAACGATGCTGAGTTCTTTTACAGCGCAGATCAGAAAACTAGTCTTGCCGATAAAGTTGAACGTTTAGGTGCTGTCGTCTTCCACGCCAAACTTGGTTCTCTCTTAGATAAAGCAGAACGATTAAAGAATTTGGTGAAGTTCATCAGTACTGAATTGAAGTTGGCAGAAGCAACCATACATCACGCAGAACGTGCAGCATGGCTCTGCAAAGCAGATTTAACCACCCAAATGGTGATTGAATTCCCGTCCCTGCAAGGAATTACTGGCAGATACTATGCCAAAAACTCTGATGAACCCGATGAGGTCGCAACTGCTATCGCCGAACATTACCAACCGCTTGGTGCGGATATACCTTTGCCCGAAACCCAAATCGGAGCGATTCTCGCTATCGCTGATAAACTGGATACCATTATCGGATACTTCGGCATAGAGGAACGTCCCACAGGTTCACAGGATCCTTACTCGTTGCGTCGGCATGCACTCGGTACAATCCGTATCCTTCAAGATCGGCAGTTGCCACTCTCTTTAGATGCAATTGTCCAGAAGGCAATTGCTCTGTATGAAGTAGAATTAGTTGACGATACAGAAACAAGTGTCCTAAACTTTATTAAAGAACGTCTCCGCGGTATCTTACAGACACATCAATACGCCCCTGATCTTGCAGATGCTGTTTTAGCAGTCGGTAATGTTGATATTGTGGATATTCTCGAACGTGCCAGTGTCATTGCTGAATTTCGCTTGACACACAATTTTGAAGAGGTATATAATGCACTCAATCGGGTGCTTAGAATCTTGCCTGAAGATGTACCAATAACCGTAGATGTTGCACTGCTAAAAGATGAAGCTGAAAAAGAACTAAATGCTGTCATTACCGAGGCAAAACCTGAATTTGATAAAAGCATTCAGGCAAGAGCATATTCAGAACTGTTGACAAAGTTGGCAGAACTTCAACCTGCAATAGACAAGTTTTTTGACGACGTACTTGTTATGGCAGAAGATACTGACCTACGTAGAAATCGATTGGCGTTGTTAAACCGTATAGCAGAACCTGTCTATGTGGTTGCTGACCTGACGAAATTGGTAATTGCTGGGGAGTAAACACTATGTTGTTGAGGCAATACGTTATGAGGCGATACTCTATAATCTGCATTCATATTATTTTGTGTATTTCATTTCTCGTGGGGTGTGGAGAAAAAGAAGACAAAACTATCCTCTCAGCAAGACAAGCAATTGTTGAAAAGGATTATACAGCAGCGGAATCTGCTGTACAAAAAGCCCGTGATAAAGATTCAGAAAATCAGGAAGCAGTTTATCTCAATCGACTATTGCAGTTACGAAACAGCGCAGATGCAAGCAGTTGGCACCAAGCCATGGTTCAAGCGTTGGCACATCTTGAGACGTTAAATAACGATATCCGAGCAATTACCATACTGGATGACCCCGATTCTGACGAACTAAATCGACAGGAATGGCTTATCAGATCACGGAATTCGATTTCAGGTTTGCTTGCCACCTCACTCGCAATGGCAGTTGAGAAACAGCCTGCACTATTAACAGATTTAGCAAAGAGGCAGGATTCTATCGTCGTGGTTGCACTGTTAGAAGCTCAAAAATGCTATCAACAAGGTGTCCACGTTGCAGTTGCACATCTGTTGCAACGACTGAACAATGGCACAGTTGGTGTGGATTCTAATTACATTACCCTACTAAAATCCGCTACGCAACACCAAGACCCTCAGATTAGAAAAGCAGCAATTAGAGAATTAGGAACACTGCAAAACAGTGAACTGATTTCAACCTATAGATCAATTCTATCCAAAACGGATGAAGCACCAGAAGCCGCCTATAGCGCGATTGTTGCGGTAGGAGCACTCTGTAAGCCTAAATTCCAACTTAATCCGGAAATAGTTTCAATACTACAGCTTGCAACAAGAAACAACAATGCTCAAGTTCGGATGCATGCTGCGAAACTTCTGGGAAAACTCCAAGCAGAAGCAGCAGTTGAGGATTTAATCAAACTATTAGCCGATTCTAATGGTTACGTCAAAGACGCTGCTATAGTTGCTCTGGATAGAATTGGTGAACCAGCGATCACACCGCTTTTAGCTGTGCTTGAAACCCGCGCAAACAATATCATTCCAGATGTAGATAACGGTTTTTCAGAACAATACCGATATATAGCGAGTGCGTTTATTGACGATTCTTGGATGAAAAAATACCGTTTGCGAGTACAATCTGCTGCGATTAGTACTCTGGGTATAATCAGGGCGGAAGAAGCAGTTGTTCCTATAATTCAACTATTGGCAGACGAAGACCTAAAGGGTGCAGCACTTACCGCGCTAATTACAATGCGAGGAGCCGCGGTGCCAGCACTTATAGACGCGCTGCAAACGGGTGAATATCTTGTTCAATTAGAATCTGCAAATGCTTTGAGTACAATTGAGGATAGACGCGCAATACAACCATTCATTAACATCTTGACTGGTGATGCCAACAAAGAGGTGAAAGCTATTGCAGCTAAAGGGCTTGGTAACATGCGTGCACGCGGTCCTAACAATACTGCTGTCACTGCACTTACTGTAGCACTCCAACTTGATGATACGACAGTTACACAGGCAGCGGAAGCACTCGGTAAAATAAATGTCACTACTGAAGAAAATGTTGAAAAATTGATTGCGATTTCAATGGATAAGCTACGCCGTGAAACAGTCCGATCCGCTGCTATCAACGCATTGTGGCAAATGAAGCCGGCAGAGGCTACACAACCGATGCTATTGCTCATACTTAGTGATGAAACAAGTGCTGTGATCCGAGCAAACGCAGTCAAGGTTCTAAGCCGTATTAAAGACACGGAAACACTTCCCGTCCTATTTTGGGTATTGTCCATGCAATTTGATGAAATATCCGATTTTCAGCGTCACATGAAACGGAAGTATAAGACACTTGATGCACTCAGATCACATCTTGATTCTCTGAATATTGAATGGACAACAGAATATAGACGACCATATTATCGGATTTGGGGTGAACTCAAACCCATTCCCAGTCTTGTTCGTAGTGAAGCCGCACGTGCACTCGGTATTTTCAAAGGTGATACTGTTGTTGAACCACTAACGAATGCATTGGTTGATGATCAACGTGCAACAGTACGACGTAGTGCTGCATGGGCACTCGGTAGGGTTGGTGGTGACGTAGCAGTTGATGCGCTTATTACTGGACTAAAAAAGGAAAAACAAGGGGTTGTGCGTCAAGAAGCAGCCATTGCGTTAGGCATAATTAAATCTACTAAAAGCGTTGAACCATTGCTTGATATAATCAGGACTGATAAGTATGAAACAGCCCGTCTTGAAGCGACGAAGGCACTTAGAGAAATTAGTCCAACACTTGCCGACAAAGGACTCGTTGAAATCGTCAAAAAGGGGCGCGGTAGTTTTGAGGATGGTCATGAGGTTCAATCTGTTCAAAACGAGGTAATCGGTGCACTCCTAATAAACGGAAATGCAACGACAACAGAATTTCTACTTGATGCACTCAAAACTGTTGATGATGAATGGACTCGCTGGGCAATCATTTATATGCTTGGAGTAATTCATCATGCTTCAGCATTAGACACAATGCTTGCTGAGTTAAAAAATCCAAGTTATGTGATAAGGAAAGAGGCGGTTACTCGCCTGGGTGGTTTTAAAGACCGAAAGACAGTGGAACCTTTGATTGAGGTGCTTAATAATCAGGATGAATCTATTGCTATCCGTGCTGCAGCCGTTGCCTCGTTGAATGCACTTCGCGACGAACGCGCAGCTCCCGAACTCCGAAATGCACTCAATGATGAAAACAGTGCGGTCCGTTTACAGGCGGTCGCTGCTTTGGGAAGTATAAGAGATGCGAAATCGGTTATTCAACTAAGCGAAATGGTTGAAAATCCTTTAGAGACTGATGCTATTCGTGCTGCGGCTGTTACGGCACTTGGCAATATCGGTGATCAAATTTCTGAAGACCTTCTACTCCGTGCAGTTGATATTCGCATCGGCAATATCTCCAACAACGCCATCATAGCACTTGGCAAACTCGAAAGCACGAAAGCCGTACCAAAACTAATTACAATTTTAGAGGATAAGCGGATTCCTTTAAATGCCAGCACAGCTGTATTAGCAAATGCTTCCCCTCGAATGAAAGCTGCTGTTGCCTTAGGACAAATTGGTGGTATAGAAGCGACAAACGCACTTGCCAATCGTCTCATTGATGACACGGAATATATTATTGCACTTGAAGATGCTGCAAACAGACGCAATTTGGCTCTTAATGATAGGAAACGGAATTGGAGTTGGAGGATTATCGTTGTGGCTGCGAAAAAACATAATCTACCTGAATTCATCGCTGAAAAAATGCAGGCGCGTGTGAATGACAAATGGGAAGGGACTCCAATCAGAAACGCAGCTTCCGTCGCTTTAGGACGCACGCGTTCGCTTGATGTCTCACAACTCAGAGAAGCACTTTCCGATCCAGATGTGGATACACGCAAGGATACTGCGCGTAAAATTGGTGAAACGAATACAGTAGCATTGATAGCAGACCTTGTGCTCGTGGCAAACGGTGAAAATGAGAACAATAAAGATGTTCGGAGGTTAGCAACACAAGCATTAGGCGAACTCGCTGATGCTTCTACAACGAACGCTCTGATTGAAATTATGAATAACGATGAGAACCATATTGAAATCCGCAGAGATGCTGCACGCGCACTCGGGAAAATTGCTACAAATGATGCTGTGTCAGCACTTGTGCAAAAACTTACCACATTATATGCTGATAAAATTGAACGCGCGTTTCAGATTGACCTGATTAGAGCAATGGCAGATGCAAAGAACGTAAGCACTATACAAGTTCTGGAATCAGTATTGGAAGACACAGATGCTGATATTCATTTCCTTGCTGCATCTGCACTCTTTGAGATTACTGGTAAAGGTTACGGCTATGATCGGTTATAGAATAGAGTAGATTTAGTTTAGAGAGTATTGCCTAATAGAAGTTTGATGTCATTTCATTGCTTAAATGCCAGTAGAAGTGGTAGACTAAATGAAGTATAGTATCTTATAAGTGTTGGCGAGTAAAAACAGAGTAGTTTAGATATTCATGAAAACATCTGATTATAGTGACAATGTTTTTATTAATTGTCCATTTGATATTGATTACAAACCTTTATTAGATGCTATGGTTTTCGCAGTGTATGATTGTGGTTTTATTGTGCGGTGTGCTCTTGAGGAAGATGATGCAAGTCAAGTTCGTATAGAAAAAATATACGGCATTATATCAGACTGTAGATATGGAATACACGACATATCAAGAACGGAAATAGATAAAGTTTCAGGCTTTCCTCGATTTAATATGCCATTTGAATTGGGTGTTTTCCTCGGAGCAAAGAAATTTGGTTCTGAAGAACAAAAAAGAAAAGCATGTCTCATACTAGATAGAGAACCATATCGATATCAACAGTTTATCTCGGATATTGCTGGACAAGATATACAGACACATAACAGCACACCTGAACAAACTGTGAAAGTCGTTCGGAATTGGCTTCGCACAACGTCAAGACGAGAGATGATTCCAGATGGCGGTATTATTTGGCAACGATACCAAGAATTCATAAAAGGTTTGCCAATAATGGCTCAATTCTGGGGGTTAGATGCAAGTAATTTGATTTTTAATGACTACACTGGGATGATTGTGAAATGGTTACGGACTAAAGAGAATCGTTTATCTCAAAATCTTTATAGAGGTAGTTAGCATGGCAAGAAGAAGAATAATCAAAGATCCTCCCAAACAAGGGAGCCTTACAAAAAGTCAGATTCAACATGCGGTGGAAGCAGTTGTTTACGGATTGACTAAAAACACACATTATGTTATTCCCAGCGACAAAGGCGGATGGGATGTAAAACGCGGTGGTGCTGCAAAGTCATTAAGACATTTCTCTACTAAAGGGAAAGCAGTGCAGTACGGACGAGAAGTCAGCAAAAACCAGAATACTGAATTTGTCATCTTCCATAAAAATGGTAGAATTAAAGAATAATAGCAAGGAGATTTTATGGCATTTTTTGAATTACGTCAATATCGAACCCAACCCGGACAACACGAAAACTGGGTCAAATACATGGAAGAAACGGTTATCCCGTTCCAGATTTCTAAAGGAATGGTCGTTATCGGTAGTTTTATCGGTGAAGAAGAGGATGACCTATACGTCTGGATTAGACGGTTTGAAAGTGAGGAACAACGAGAACAACTCTACGCAGCAGTTTACGAAGATGACCGATGGGTCAATGAAATTTCAGCGCGCGTCGGTGAACTCATTGATAGATCTAAGATAGTTGTAACACGACTTGAACCGACCTCGCGCTCACCACATCAATAAGAGCAACGGAGATGTCTGTATGAACGCTGAAGAAAAATATCTGTTTGACTTATGGGGATATGTTAATTTAGAAGGCGTCTTAGAGGCAAATGAACTTGCACGCCTAAATGCATTGATTGATGCACAAGATTACCCCGATCCCGCGGATGATAACATCCATTCACAACGATTTGGTGGTTTCCTAAGTTGGGAGGACGATGCTTTTCGGACACTTCTCAATCACCCGCGTATTATGCCGTGTTTAGCAGAGATTGTCGGTCCGAAATTTCGGCTTGATCATGTCTACGGTATCTTGATGATAGAAGGAAATCCGGGTGGCACACTTCACGGTGGCGGCACACCTTACGATCCATCACAATATTATGTGTTTAGAAATGATCGGATGTATAACGGTTTGACCGTTGTTTCATGGGCATTGACAGACATGCTTCCAGGACACGGTGGGTTCTGCTGTATCCCAGGTAGCCATAAAAGCAACTATCCGTGTCCACCGCAGTTCCGACCTGTAGTGGAAAACAAAACCTGTATGACACCTGTGCATCAGAAGGCAGGTGATGCTGTTATCTTTACAGAAGCATTGACGCACGGTACTTTGCCCTGGACTGCTACACATGAACGTAGGTCTATTCTGTTCAAATACTCACCAGGACATGCCTCTTGGGGACAGGGTAGATATGACGATACACTCCGCAATCTGATGACTGAAGAAGATCAGAAGTTGATGTTAGAACCGCCTTACGTCGCGCATCGTAAACCGGTGGTTTAGTGATTATCGAATGCTGAGTGCTGACAACTGACAGCCAGTTACCAATCTGCTACACTGCCATCGGTTTCGTAATAGTATTCACCACCGAGTTCTTCTGGATAGGTGTCAAGTGTCTGTTCTGCTTCTTTTGCATCAATCTCAAACCCAAGTCCTGGTTTCGTCGGCAATTCAATGTGTCCATCTGTAACTTGCCAATCTTCAGTGAACAGACCTGCCCCTAAACCGTCATCAATTTGCTCTTGGATAAGGAAGTTTGGAACAACAGCATCAACATGTAAGGAGGCGGAGAAAGCAACCGGTCCAATCGCACAATGTGGAGTGATATGCATGTAATATACCTCTGCCATGTTAGCGATTTTCTTGAGTTCTGTAATACCACCAGCATGGGAGGTATCGGGTTGAAGATAAGCGACAGCCTGTTTCTCAAATACCTCGCGGAAACCCCATCGGGTCAACAAACGTTCTCCTGTTGCAATCGGAAACGGTACATGGTCGGACACTAATTTTAAGGCATCAACATTCTCTTGTGGTACAGGTTCCTCAACAAACATAGGTCGCATACCCTTAATTTCATGGCAGATTTCAATAGCGAGGGCAGGTGTCATTTTCCCGTGAAAATCGAAGGCGAGTTCAACATCGGGACCGACCCATTCACGCATCAGGTATGCACGTTCAACAAAAGCATCAATTACCGAGGGAGGTTCATGTCCGCGCCATTTACCACCGGTACCGCTTTTAAACGCCGTATAGCCACCTTTTTGTTGTAAAAAGTCAAGTCGTTCTTTTGCCGCGGTTTTTCCTTCATCAGTTAAACTGCCGATTCCCCAATGGGCATAAACACGGATTCGGTCCCGCACAGCACCACCTAATAGTTGGTAGGTCGGTATACCGTGATATTTGCCAGCAATGTCCCAGAGTGCTTGATCAATTCCGGATAAGGCGGACATCAAGATATTACCACCTCGGAAGAAGGCGGATCGGTAGACATGCTGCCAATGGTGTTCAATACGTAACGGGTCTTTACCAATAAAATAGTCAGCAAGTTCTTCAACTGCTGCCCATGTGCTTTTCGGTTTTCCTTCAAGTGTAGTTTCACCCCATCCGACTATGCCGGTGTCTGTTGTAATCTTTACGAGGCGCATCCGACGACGTGGGTAAAATTGTTCAATAGTTGCGATCTTCATTGAAATTTCCTTTTAAGTTTATATAACATTGCTTTTCAAATTTAACTGATAACTTACAACCATTATAGGAGACATCATGCCTTCACAACCTAATATACTCTTTATGATTGCCGATGACCATCGTTGGGATGCCATAGCAGGTTATGGAGACCCGACGGTGAAAACACCGACGATGGACTCACTCATGGCACGTGGGACGACGTTCCGAGAAACCCATATCATGGGGTCTCTCGTTGGTGCTGTCTGTGTACCCAGCCGTGCTGCTGTTCTCACCAGTGCCAACCTATTCCGCAGCGGCGGCAACCAACTAAACCGAGATTTGGCTGTTTGGCCACAGGTCATGCGCGAAGCCGGATATAGCACATTTTTTAGCGGTAAGTGGCATAATGACAGACAGACGTTTACCAATAGTTTTGACGATGGTGCTACTATTTTCTTTGGTGGAATGGGTAATCAATATAAAGTGCCTATTTTCGATTTTGATCCGTCAGGTGCCTATCCGAAAGATAACAGGTATATCGGAGATAAATTCTCTACGACACTGTTTACAGATTCCGCTGTAGATTTTATAGAAAACTATGACCAAACGGACCCATTTTTTGTATATCTTTCCTTTACTTCACCACACGATCCGAGAACACCACCAGGTGAATATGCGACTATGTATAAACCTGAAGATGTTCCTGTTCCGGAGAACTTCGTTGCCGAACATCCATTTGACAACGGAGAGATGCGAATTCGGGATGAAGTATTAGCACCTTTTCCACGTACTCCAGAGATCGTCCAGCAACATATTGCTGATTATTACGGTATGATTACCAGTCAAGATGCTGAAATGGGTCGTGTATTACAGACATTAGAGGAAAAAGGACATCTTGATAACACCATCGTAATTTACACTGCAGACCACGGACTCGCTGTTGGACAACACGGGTTGCTTGGAAAACAGAATTTGTATAATCACAGTATTCGTGTGCCGTCAATATTTGCTGGACCGGGAATCCCCGAAGGGCAGACAGTCGATGCATTGACCTATCTTTACGACGTATTTCCCACCGTGTGTGACCTGACCAACGTTGACATTCCGGATACAGTGGAAGGCTGCAGCTTAGTGCCTCTGATGGAAGGTTGTGTTGATAAGGTTCGCGATACGGTGTTTGCTGCGTATAAAGACATTCATCGCACTGTGAGTGATGGCAAATGGAAACTTATCCGCTATTATGTCTCTGAAGAGACCGGTAAAGGCACCAATTACCTTCAATTGTTTGATTTAGAGAACGACCCTTGGGAAAATAACAACCTCGCTGAACTTCCTGAACACGCTGACCGAATCAAATTGTTGGCGGTGGAACTCAATAGATGGCAGACAGAAACCGATGATTTTATGAAAGATGTGCCAGTATTGTTGCAGTAAGCATATTCCGTCAATTCTGATATTGAGACAATAGGTTTTCCAAATAATACCTCAACCAGTTAGGCTACAGTCTTTGACACCTTCGGTTCCTTTGCCATCTCCGTGTATTTATCTTTCAATGTGAGAAGTTTTTGAACTGTTGAAAGTGCAGTTTCAGATCACTTCACCTTAATTACAAAGAATTAGATTTTTATAGTAGAATCCATAATTATTTACACACTACGATAGGTTCAGTTTCCTAACCGAACCGGCGTTTGCTCAATCTCATAGATGCGGTTAGGAAACCGCATCTACCGGGAGTGTATATATTTATAGGATTCACTATAATTTACCCTCTTAAATGTTAATAAGCAATCCCGTTATTAACGTTTACCCTCTTAAACGTTAATAAGCAATTTCATTATTAACGTTTACCCCCTTAAACGTTAATAAGAAACGTTGTAAAAAGTCTTTGTTAGAGATGAATCGCGAAACTTGCTCAACGGTGTCCGCAATCAGTTGCAGCGCACCCTCATGCAAATGTAATACCAAATTAACCTAATTCGTCTTGTTTGCACGGGCGAGGAAACCTCGCCCCTACTGACAGTTCTTTAGTCTCGGCAGAACGCACTTATGGCATTCTGCATTGGTTAGGAAACCGCATCTACCGTAGAAAAATAAGATAAATCTCGTTATTTAGGTATAACTATTAGTTAGAAGAATGGGAGATAGAGGGGTTAGCATCGCTTGTCTTCTACCTTTCCCATTTTTCTTTTAACTTAGTCAAATTTCGTCTAAAGGGTTCACGTTGACCAACTGCAATCAATCGTGCGGCTTGCTCAGCTGTATCGGTAATCAGTTGCAGCGCGTCTTCAACTGCATCCTCGAGCGACATCGGTGCTTGGACGATGCCTAACATCGCATCAATACCGGCATTATATACCGCTTCTGCTCCATCACCAATACCACCAGCAATTGCTATCACGGGGATATTGTGTTCTTTTGCTACCTTCGCAACACCGACAGGAGTTTTGCCAAATGCAGTCTGAAAATCTAATTGACCTTCACCAGTGAAAACAAGAGAAGCACCCTTCATCCGATCCTTCAGATTAACAGCGTCAATCATAATGTCAACACCGAGTCGCAATTTCGCATTGAGAAATGCCATCAGACCAGCACCTAATCCACCCGCAGCACCTGCGCCGGGAATGTCGTTATAGGATTGTCCGAGAGTTCGCGTCAAAACGTTGTCATAATGTTCCAGATGTGCGTCAAGCGTTTTCACCAACTCAGGGGTTGCACCTTTCTGGGGTCCATAAACATGTGATGCCCCCTCTGGACCTGTCAACGGATTATTGACATCACAAGCGACAATTGTTGCTGTTTCCGCTATTGCTGGATGTATACCCGTTATATCTATTGAGTCTAACTCACCCAGTCCACCTCCACCTCGTGCAATGGGATTTCCATCTGATTTAAGGAATTGGACACCAAGTGCTTCTGCCATCCCTGCCCCGCCATCATTTGTTGCACTCCCACCAATACCGATGATTAACTTTCTGCAACCTTTTTCTAATGCAGCACGAATGAGTTGCCCTGTGCCGTAGGTTGTGGTCAGAATCGGGTTTCGCTTATTGGGTGGAACAAGTGTAAGTCCAGATGCAGATGCCATTTCAATCACCGCTGTCTCTTCATCTGCAAGGATTCCGAATTGTGCATCCACCTCGTTTTCGAGCGGACCAAGCACGCATTGCGTCTGAATGTTACCACCGGTAGCGTCCACAAGGGATTGTACAGTGCCCTCACCGCCATCTGCCATCGGAATTTTATCTATATTGGCATCTGGAAATACTCGACGGAGTCCTTGTTCAATGGCATTCGCGGCTTGTAAGGCAGTGACGCTTCCTTTAAATGAATCTGGTGCGATAACAATTTTCATGACCGCAAGTCTATCATACGCAACCCGTTTTGTCAAGATTAGGTTTTATTATAACAGAGACATTCAATTGTCGATTTTTCTGTCTGCATCTCGTAAGACGCAGCAGGAGTTGATCCCACAGTACATTCCGATCATAGGGAGGAGTTTCCCATTCCGAATGAAGAGAAAATACAGATTAGACAGGTGAGGTAACCTCGCCCCTACGATTAGAATGAGGTTAAAGGGGTTGACTGCGAATTGTTTGTGTTTTTGTTGTAAATTCATCGGTTTTTGCTCCTTCTAAAAACGCACTAAAAACGGGTGTTTTTCGCACATTGGTGCGTTTTGATTTTTGGGGTTATACCAGTCTGAGACTGGGTTTATGGGGTATTTCGAAAATTTTGATATTTTCATTTTTGTGCGTTTTTTATCTGCTTGGTTATGGTCGGTTTTTGGACGGATGTTTTTTGGGTGACGGGTAGTTTTTGTTGATAATATGGATTGTATGCGGTTTTTATTTTTCATAGTGGTAGTATTATAACAGGTGTTAAGAGGGATGTGAAGAGATTGGAAGGATTGGAACCATAAGTTTCATGTATGTTTTGGGATAGTTTTCATTTTTTCAGTGGTCAGAAACGCGGATTGTCTGAATCGCGAAAGGCACGAAAGACACTGAAAACACAGAAGGAAGAGGTTTGTTATGTGTTTTTTCTGATTTTGACAGAACATGTCGTAGTTCGCAAACTCGCTCCGACCTATAATAGATGTAAAAAAATAGAACTTCTATCAAAATCAGTAATTGAAGCAATAAATATCTCTGGTAGTATAGAATTGATTGTGGTCAACAAAACATTGATGTGATATACTTTGTTGAAGTGTATTTATGCATCATATTATGAAACAGGTGATACATGAGTTGGGAAACGCAAACAATTGTCTCTGACAAACAGGTACAATTTTACAAGGAAAATGGATATATCTTATTTGGTCGTATATTCACAGAATCGGAGTTAGATGAACTTCGTGATTATGTTGATGTAATGATTGAAAACTTACCCGAAGGAAGACGTCCGGAACAGATGGATGTGCCACACTTTGAACATCCATATCTTTTCAAATATCTTACACATCCAAATGTGTTGAAGGTTATTGAGCGATTTATCGGACCAGATATTATACTTTGGTCAAGCCACTTTATCAGCAAACGCGAAAAGGACGGTATGGAGGTGCCATGGCATCAGGACGGTGTCTACTGGGGTAAAATGTTGGAACCGATGCATGTCATTACGATGTGGTTAGCGGTTGATGAATCCAAAGTTGAAAATGGGTGCATGCGCGTTATTCCTGGTAGTCACAACTTGCGCGATCGTCGTTATGAAAAGGTGGATCGGGACAATAATCTCTTTGGTAGCGAAGTTGTAGAGGCAGACTTAGATGGGACAAAAGCGGTTAATCTTGAACTTGAGGTCGGTGAATGTCATTTTCACGATGCATGGACGATTCACAATTCCAGCCCGAATGTCTCACAAAAACGTCGGTGTGGTTATACGATGCGTTACATGCCTGCAAATGTGCGATTTCACGGTGCAAATTGGCGACGAACACATAACATTTATCTTGTGCAAGGTGTGGATAGGACAGATGGGTATAATACTTATGAATCTGTGCCGGAATTCTAACGTTTTAGAGAGGAGTACTTATGCGACCCTATTTTGATGTGCATTGTCATATCGGCATGACAGTATCGCGTGCCCCGGTTATTGGACAAAGTGTTGGTAGGTGTTTGGCACGGATGGCTTCTGCCGATGTTATCGGTGCGATTCCGTGTCCTACTGCTGGTGGACCGCAAGCGCGAGGTGTATTAGACACACGAACTCAGAACGAGACAATCGCGAATGCTTGCCGAAAGTATCCAGAACGTTTCCCTATCGGACTTGGAATTGTGGAAGTTCGCCAGGAACAAGCAGGTGTTGACGAACTTGATAGAGCTATGCAGGAGGACGGTTTAGTTGGATTTGTATGTCATCCTGCGTTGTCGGGTCATTCGCTTGGGGGTGAATTACATGCGTTCCTTGAAGTTGTGGGAATGCACAACGGATTGTGTCTACTGCATCAGGCAGGTTCAACGCAAAATATCGCTGCGTATGCGAACAGATTTCCGTCAATCACATTCATCATCGGACATGTTTCTATGAACAAAGCGGGACAACTTGATGCGATTGCACATTGTGCAAAACAGGAGAATATTTGGTATGATATTGCACAAAAGCCTCCTGGAGATGAAAGTTGGGACTTAGTGCATCTTGTAAATAACCTCTGTAAAGAGAGACTTATGTTCGGTAGTGACCTGCCGTATTACGATTTCCGCTTAGTCCAATCGCAAATAGAATCAGCGAACCTTGACGACGAAACGAAGGAACGGATTGCCTATCAAAATGCCGTGCGACTGGTTCAACAATACCGACCAGATTGGCTACCGACGTTGACACCCATAACACCACCTCAGTTATATTCAGAACAGGAAATATGGGATGCAAACGGTGCCAGATTAAAGAATTAAAATAAATAGTCTATTTGACGATCTCTACAGCACGTATCCGATGTCTAAGAACGAGGATACAGCCGACAGTCAACGCACTTAATATCAGGAGTGTGATAGACCAATGTGTGGTGTAGCTGTTATCTGAAGCGAAAAGGACTGATCCAAGACGATCATAGTTTGCCCAAATAGAGACTAAAGCAACTTTACTCGTTCGAAGCGTTATTATTAGGATGGCGTGGAGGACAGGTAATCCAAACCAAACTGCACAAAAACCGATGGTCGCATATCGAGAATTTGTTGTTAGTGATGAGAAGACCAACATCAGTAGGCTCGTGATAGTGGTGACGACTATTGAATAACCGATGATGGAAAAAACTATCCAGAAATTCTCTTTAAAGAAGTTAAAATCGGATAGCAACAGTTGTTCCAGAAATAGCAACATCCCGGGTACCAACGTTATGCATGTAAGCAATATACCGACTGCAGCAAATTTTCCGATGAGGTAATCTACCCATGAAATCGGTTTAGAAAGATACAGGGAGAGTGCGTTGTTCTTTAGATCGTTGGCAATTAACCCCGCACCCCCAAAAATTGCAATTATCGCAACAAAAAGTCCTGATATAAACTCAATTCTAAAAATAAAGTGCTGAAAAAACGCCGAGTCTACCTTAAAAGGAAATTCAACTGCTTCAAACAGGTTGAATAGATAGATCATTACTGCGTGTACCACAATGTAAATAACCGGTGGGATGGCGATAATTAGTCGGACGATTTTGCGTTTTGCGAGTAGTTTCAATTCAGCTTTTGCAATCACCCACCAGCGTGTGTATTTTTGAGGGTTTAGCGTGCCTTCCCAATGTCTATAGTCTTGTGTGTGTATTGGCATTGTTATTTTCTATAAATTGCTGTTTTTTCTATGGTATCCGTGAAAGGTCCCTGTTTTTCTGTCTTTACTTCAACAGTGATAACTCCCATTGTCGTATCACGGTCTGGGTCTTCATCAATTAGCGCGCGCGGTATTTCTGCCTTCAGGAGTCTATCAAGACTATTCGGTTCCTGGCCCCATCGCACGTCAACAAGTCTGTTATCGTAAACTAACCGGTTTTTCTCACCATTACGTATTGAATAGATTTTTGCGTTTGTGATAAAGTCAGCGTCTGAGATAGTGCTAACACCGACACTTGGACTGAGGATGCTTTGGTTCCATATTAGTGGAATTCCATGTTTATCAGTAAGATAGATGGTGATGTTTATCCGATCAACACGCGATTCAGATATGATGGTGATACCTTCAAAATTTTGGATTTCCCCTGTTCCGCATGCAAGCAGTGTGAGTATGCAGATGCAGACGAGAATAACTCCTCGTAATTGCAATTTTAAGCGAAACACGTAAATCTCTCCTTTTGAATTATTAACGATCATCAGTTGGTAAAAGGGTTTCGTTCGCCGGTTTGCGCGGTTTAATGATAATCCGCGTTATAACCTTTGGTAAATCTTCGGCTTTTATATTTTCACTTGGTAAGATGAAAATATACGGTTCCTTGAGATCAAGAGTTAATACTCTATTTGGACTTACGCATTTTCCACGATTTATCCAATAATTATGAACAAAATGGTTCAATTTTCAGCTGAATAGTGGGTATTTTGCGCGCTTACAAAGCACCAAATCAACGGTATGAATGCTTTTTAGCATTCCCCGCCTACCGTTTATGCGTAAGTCTTGTCTATTAAAAATAGTATACAATAAAAAAGTTGATTTTGTCAACGGCAATGCAGAGGTATAGATATGTGGTTTTTTGTCAGAACCAAGATTTTCAGGATTATAGGATTACCAGGATTAGTTTCTCCTAAAATAAAATCTGTTTAGATTCGTTTATATAAAACAGATAGAGTAACATAAACTAACCGAGAATACCTTCCATACGTGCGCGGATCCACGCTTTATGTTCAGGGTGTGTGTGAATATAGAATGTATCTGTCTGAATTGCGTTGTAAACGTGATCAGCCACTTCGGCAGGAGACATCCCAGCCTCCATTTCAGCACGGACATTCCGTGAATCAGTAACACTTTGATGATGTAATTCAACATCTGGTCGGTTACGTGAGGAATTGAGTATACCTGTGCGCACCCAACCGGGACACAACACATGCACCTGAATTTGTGAACCTTTTTGTGCTAACTCATCTGCAAGGGTTTCCGAAAGCGCGACGACACCGTGTTTACTGACTTTATAGATGCCTTCACCTGGACCTCGGACTAAACCGAGTATAGAAGCAGTGTTCACAATATGACATTTGGTTTCTTGCTTTAGCATACGTGGTACAAATGCCCTGATACCATGAATTACACCCCAAAGGTTGACACCTAAAACCCATTCCCAATCGGCGGGTGTATGTTCCCAGATTGGACGGCTACAGACTACACCTGCGTTGTTGCACAGGATATGCACAGTACCATAAGCGTCTAACGTTTGCCCTGCAAGGTTTTCAACATCGGCTGCGTTTGAGACATCTGTTTTGACAGCAAGGACGGTTGCGCCTTTAGTCCGTAGGTCTGCCTCAAGTTTGGCTAAAGGTTCTTCCTCAATATCTGCAAGGACAACTGCCATTCCTTCTGCGGCGAACCGTTCTGCCATACCGCGTCCGATGCCACTTGCGGCACCGGTAATTACAGCAACGTATTTCATTTAGATTCCTCTTTCCGTTGCTGATGATACTCCTCTAATGCATGGTTTGCATTCACAATTGTCTCTAACTTATCAATAATAGCACCAATATGGTTGCCTGGGAAAGCTAAGTAGAAATCATCGTCAGCGAGTGCAGTATAAACTCGGTTGCCGATGCATCCCAGACTACTTGCGCCTCCATCAGACTGAATAACGGCAGGTATAACTGCACAGGTTGGTCTTCCCATGAGACCTTTTTCCATCTCTATTCCTGCAGCGGTCGCGGCTTCAACTAAAAGCATCATCTGCTTTGGCGTGCCTGAGATAATAACAACATCCGGTATGTCTTGCGTGTCTGCTAATGGGGAGTAGACTGCGTTTTGAAATGTATTTTCTTGACGAGGAATACCGGGGACTTCATCCATACTAATATAACCGAGTTCACCCATTAGACCGAGTGTGTTTTCCAACTCCTTCATTTGTGCATCGGGTAGTTCGACATTATGGGTATAACATCCTATTGGACAGTTGTAGTGGTCGGATGCTTCTGTGTAGAAGGTGTTCCCTTCTGATGCGCGTTTCCAATAGGTGCAACCTGATGCTTCAACTTTTTCCACACGGGAAACACCATCAGGTTGTGCCTCGTGGAATGTTACTGCAATAGGTGCAGTTTCTAAGTCAAGTAGTTCTTGTAATTGTTTTGACATATTTTTTCCTTGTTAGTGTTGACTATAGTTTGGACAGTTTTGAAACTTCTCTTAGAATGTTGTGAAAACGCCTAACATCCAGACAAGTTAGAATTTATACACATTTCGCCCTTCTGGGTTGTTCCAAATTACAATTGAAATACTTTTTCTATGAATTACATTCCCTCAGAAACTCGCAAAAAATAGTAAATACCTGAGACTCAACCATTATCTATTTCCCACAGATGTACTCGGTGCATATAAGAAACCACACTATAAGCGTCAATTTAGTGATTCTTACCTGTCTGAATTGCTTGTTGTCTGAACCAGGATTTACCAAATCAACGGTATGAATGCCTTTTGGCATTCCCCGGGATTACAAGATGGACAGGATTAGGAATTGGTAAGTATATATTCCGTTGTCCAGGATGAAGGACTACCTTTTGCAAAGGAACATTGGTATATAAATCTCTTATCCTGAAAATCCTATAATCCTGAAAATCCTGGTTCAGACAGAATACATGTCGGAGGTCACTTTGCTCGTTCCGACCTACAGGACTGTATGAGAGAGAATACGGGCGAGGAGACCTCGTCCCTACGAGAATGTCCGAGGCGCAATGAATTGCGCGACTACAAACACATCTCTTCCTAAAATTGACGCTTATGGTTGGTTTTTGCTCCTTTTAAAAACGAACCAAAAACGGGTGTTTTTCGGTTTTTGGTTCGTTTTTGTTTTTGGGGTTATGCCAGTCTGTATCTGGGTTTATAGGGTTTTTGTAAATTTTTGAAATTTTCAATTTTGGTTCGTTTTTGGTTTGCTTAGGTATGGTCAGTTTTTGTGTGGACATTTTTTGGGTGTTGGTTGGTCTGTTTTGTGGAAATGTATGGGTTGCGTGTGGTTTTTTGTTTTTCATAGTGGTCGTATTATAACATGTGATTTTGTATGTTGGAAGGTTTTATTAAATTTTGAACAATATATATCCAATAGCTTTCATGTATGTTTCATAGGTGGGGTTGTTTCTTGGTAGTTTTGAGTTTTTAGTAATTCTGATAAAGATGAGATGTATAATGAGTTGCGCGACTACAAACAGTATATTCTTAGGATAATGTATAGTACCAAATTAACCTAATTCGTCTTGTTTGCACGGGCGAGTAAACCTCGCCCCTACGGATAGTTCCTTGGTTTCGGCAGAATGCACTTATGGCATTCTGCATTGGTTAGGAAACCGCTAAATCAACGGTATGAATGCTTTTTAGTATTCCCCACCTACCGTCGAAAAACAAGATAAATCTCGTTAATTGGGTATTAGACATGAATCGGAGCAAACTGCCCTTCGGTTGGTTCCGCTCAGCAGAACCATGCTTCTGTAATACGGGGCGCGGGTAAATATGATACATTCCTTCGTTTCGGTATAGGTTGTCCTTTCATATCTGCGGCAAGTTCCCATATCCGATAAAAAGTGTCCTTCGTATCAACACCGTTTCGTGCGTCTTTTTCTACAAGTGTATTGACCGTTTTGTGAAGTTCATCCAGGCGTGCGTCTGGATGTGTCCACATATAACTAAAGGCAGTTTGATCAAGTGTGAGGTCAAGTACCTTTGTTTCGGGTCGGTTAAGCAGATATGAACCGGGTGGAATGAGCAACCGAACGGCATATTGTATAGGATCTACATGATAGACAAGTCGGTGTGTGTTGACGAATTCAAGGATTTCAAGATAGTCGTCTAAGGTTGTCCACGGGGTGAACGGCACCCATGTTGGACGTAATGCAATGCCGGCACCGTGAACGATCTCAAGTGCGGTTTCAACATCTGCACGAGTGTGGTGTTTTTCCAAAATCGTTAACACTGTCTCGCTGAGAGATTCTACAGCAGAAATGATAAATCGGCATCCGAGTTGAGCAAATTCCGGAAAATGTTTTTTATGTTTTAGAATATGCTCAATTTTGGTTGTAAAGTCATAAGTAAGGTCGGGGTAGAAATCATACATTGCGCGGAGGATACGGAGTCCGTGCATCGGTCCATTGAGGAAATCTGGATCACCAAATGTGATATGCGTAGCACCTTCTGCTACCTGTTTCTGAATTTCGTCTAATACAGTATCGCGTTGTAATGGAAAGAACCTGCCGTTATAGATAGGAGGAATAGGGCAGTGCGTGCAAAGATGCTTGCATCCATGCGTTGTCTCAGTATAGCCGACGGTTCGCACCTCATCGTTATCTTCAAATTGTGCGTATTTTTCTAAAGTAGGGAGTTTTCCACTATTGATTGTTACCTGAGATGTCTGTTGTTTTTCAACAAGGGATTGTACTAACGCAACGAGTTGCGTAGACGTTTCACCACTGATGCAATAGTCAACCCCGTGTGAGAGTAGGTAGTCGGCATTGAGTTCCGCGTAGAGTCCATACATGCAAATTGGAACATCTGGGTTGAGTTCACGAATTCGTTGGAGTAGGTGAACACCGAGTCGTAAGGCAGTATGCATCGGGACAGAGATACCGATAAACTCTGCACAACTGACCTTTTCTGTATCTAAGGTTTCGACTGCAATGTCAATAGTATCGGGTGAAAATCCTGCACTTTCAAGTGCGCGAAGAGGGCGCGTTAGTCCTATTGGTCGGTGCCCGAGTTCATAACAGGAGATTAAGAGTACAGCACCGGGAGCGTATATTGATGAGGGGGTTCTTGTCTCCTTGTGCATATTAAATTTCTATATACCATTACAGATAACTATTCTAAAATAAATTTCCCATCTTCATCAAACGCAGGAATGGCATTAGCATTTAATCCAAATTTCGCATACACGTCTGCCACTAAAGCGTAAGCGACATGGTCGGGGATAAAATCTACGCACATCCATTCTTTGGCATGAATCTGTTGTTTAGATTTAATGGGGTCTGCTTTTTCATATACTCCTCTTTCATCCAAGAACGCTCCAAATGTAGGATAAGTGGGCGGACCCTCTGGTAACGCATATCCTTTTATATTATGGTAACTCTGTTGTATGAACACGTCAGATTCAATACCAGATTCATCATATATTACTTTCACTAAACGCATGAATGATACAGGAAACTCAATAACGACATACGGGTATAACCATTTTACAGAGTTAGGAATTGCGAATTGTGGGGGAACCCCATCCTCTTTGAAATTGGATACATATAGGACATTTTACTTCAAAATATCCATCCTCTAATAAAGTAATCTGCCCTCCAGTAATATTGCGTCCATTTATACCGTTTTCTAATTGAGACACTTCCTGTTCCCATAGTCCTGTAACCCCAAATCCTGCCCAACGTTTATTTGGGGGTTTACGTAAAATATTGCGTATACGTTGTTCTTCGGTAGATACTACATTCCGATTGGTTGCAACGGGTAACGCACAAATGTGGTAATAGGGTTGGTCAGATATAGATTTAACAAAAGCATTATATCTTGACGAAAGTACATTCATTTGTTCCCTCCGATTTCCTTTAATATATCTGCCGTTTGACTTTCAATTCGGTCTAACCTTCCGCTAATGTCTTCTATGAATGGCAATGGATGTCGTGCTAAAAGTTCAGGAATGAACTCTAACATCTGAAATTCTCTTGTAGTATCCCCATACCGTTTTACAAAGTTGAGCGTTCCATTTGAAGCAAAACCATGAGGACGAATTTCACTAAAAGGAATATGGATAATTATAAGGTTGAACTCATTACCCAGATATCTCAAAGTGTATGGTTTTACCTCTAATTTTGCGATGCGTGGAACTATATGTTGATGACAAATATTGTAGATGCTTTGTGCTTTACTTTCTGCATCAGGGATGTCAACAAATCTTTGAGCGATCTTGTTTTCTTCATCAACACCAATAAGGATATATCCTTCTGCAGCGTTAGCCATTGCCGAAACATCTTTGCATATCTCACGTTTATATATTTCGTGGTCAGTTTTATATCCATGATAATGATGTTTCTTGAAATCAACCCATAAATTCTCCTCTTGGTTACCGATAAGATTTATTTGAAGATTAATTTATTAATTCGGTAATTTTGGAAAAAGATCCAGTGCGGTTAGGAAACCGCACCTACCGGGTTTGGGAAAATTAGAATTACCGAAATATTTACTTAATCCTCATTCAAATCTTGGTCATTGACTTCAGATATAGGTCTATTATCAAATATCAATTATTAATACCCGATCAATCGTATATATTACTAAGTGCTCAAAATAAAATTGGTAGAAACTGTCTGAAATATAGTAAATAGGATAGCACGCCATCACCGAATAAGCAACAGAATTTAGGGAATCATCAGGGAATCCCTAAGCAAGCACTTTATAAATAAGGATATGTTGCATTGGCATCATAATCAGGCAACAAGGCTTTATGCGATTGCCCCGCAATGAGATTCTTTCCATCCGTAAAGCCTTCAGGGCGGTCGCGTAGGAACTCAATCAGACGATCTCTCCATGGAGTTAGCCGAGTTTCAGCATCGCTCTGAAGTGCTAAGTCTGTTGTTTCGTGTGGATCTTCTTGTAGATTGAAGAGATGTTCTCTGTCCGTTTGGGAATACCAGATGTATTTGTGTTCTCCATCGGTCACATAGTGGTTGCCATGTTTGTTATCGTAGCAACCGGAGTGTTCCCCATGTAGGCATTCTCTTACCTGATCAGCATCACCTCGCATGATGGGTAGAAGGCTTTTACCAGTACAGGTGCTTGGAATCTCAATATTTGCCGCGTCAAGAATTGTGGGCATGATGTCCTGCAAACCAACAGGACTATTACAGACGGTTTCTTGTGGATAACCCCATCTTCGAGGTGCTCGTACAAGAAACGGCACTCGTGCAGAGGCTTCATAAGGGAAGGTTTTGCGGAACATGTTATGGTCACCAAGCATTTCACCGTGGTCGGAAGTGAAAATTATGAGACAGTCATTTAAACTACCAGCGTTTTGAAGTAACCGACCAATCTGATCGTCTATAAAGTTAATCATTCCGTAATAGGCAGCCCGCGCACATTGCATATCGTATTTGTCAAGGTTAATCTCCCACGCATTTGGATTCTGCCCTTTCTGTTCAATGTCAAGGTTTAATGACCAATCACCAATAACGGGAGGTGGAAGATCCCGCTGTATGTAACGTTGGTAATAATGTTCAGGTGGTGTCAGTGGTGGGTGTGGGTCTATAAAGGAGATGTTGAGGAAAAAGGGAGTTGATGGATCGCGTTTTCGGAGGAATTTAAGGGCGCGGTCGACACACCAGAAGGTGTGCATCTGTTCTTCGGGAAGATGATGTGGTCGTCCAACCCATCCGTTAGCAGAGACACCGTGTGCCATTCCTGGATCGTAATCATTACGACTATGGTATTGTTGCAACCACTCTACGTAGTCATTGTTAGCGGTTCCATGGGTAGCATCGGACAGCTGAATATGATCAAAACCGTAACGCCTACGTGGTGGAGACAGATGTAGTTTGCCGATCATCTCGGTTTGATAACCTGCTGCGGACAATTCACCTGCCAGTGTATGTGGTGGATTCCATTGTGCTCCTGTATATCCAACCATTCCGTTGGCTGCAGGTGCAGTGCCTGTCATTAGACCGCGACGGGCAGGAATACAACTTGGACATTCTGCGTATCCACGTCGAAAATGTGTTCCACTGCGACCAATCCAGTCAAGATTCGGTGTCTGTAGACAGTCGGGACCGTCTGGGTCAATACCCAAACAGTCGCCGCGTTGTTGGTCAGTGGTGATTAGTACGATATTTGGACGTTCATTAGCCATTTAAAACTCCATGTAGGGAAACGTCGAACAAGCAGTTCAAAGTTTAGTTATACCAATTCTAAGAAATAAAACCACATTTTGAGACTTTAATGCTAATCCAAATATAAGAGGCGCAATGAATTGCGCGACTACGAACGCGTTTTTTGTTAATGAGAAGTTATTATTTAGAAATGGTATTAGGTCATAAAATTAGATATTATATAGAAATTACTTCATGCCGAAAGCCGCTGCAAAACATTATGCGTAATCTGTTCCACAACAGCATCACCACCTGACAATCCGTGTGACCAATCGGTCGTAGCAGCAGTAAAGACAGTGCCGCCTTTTGTGTAGATACCCATCGTAGCAGCACCTGTATATCCTTGTTCCCAATGTTCATACCATTCGCAATCATCCGGATGCCAACGCACAGGAGCAGTAGCAAGAATTGTAAATCCTTCAGGAGTGCCATCTTTATAGGTCGGCACAGGTAAGCCATCTTCAAGCGTGAATTCACATCCATCACATTCGTAGCCCACAACGGTATTTTGCCCGCCGAACTTGTCATCTGCTTTCAAGTCTGTACCTTCAAACACCCAATGTTCTGGACGGTGTGCCGTATATGCGCCATCTCCATCCATAAATTGACCGTGACTCAAATGATAACCGCCTTGAAGGAAACCGACACCGGTCAGTTCGTTTTCAGGACGTTTTACCAGATGGTGGCTCCACAATGTACTCAGTGTGCTGTGATCATCTGTTTTGTAAACAGGGTCTTGATTGTAGCTTTGCTTCCAACAGACGAGGGCGCGTCCATCGTCTTCAGAACGCACTTGCCAACACACAGCATTACCGCTAAAGAAGGCAACATTTCCGCCATCAGCAATGAATTTCTCAAGATTGTCGCGCATTGGTGCAGACCAGTATTCGTCGTGCCCAAGGCTCAATACCAGTTTGTAATTTTCCAACATTTCAGGACGGAATTCAAGGTCGCTATTTGCAGCATAATCAAGTGTATATCCATTCTGTTCTGCCCAGACAACAAAAGGTAACTCCCACGTCCTATACTGGCTCCCAATAGGTCGGTCAAATGAAACACGTCGTCCTTGCATACCATTCTGTCCGTGATACCCGTAAAGACTAAACCCACCCCAGTTGGTATAGGCGTTATATGTGTTGGTAGAGAGTTGAAACAGCATCGGAGTTTTTGCTCCCGGTTCTGTTGGACGCACAATAAAGTGTAAAGAACTTTCTGCAGTGCGATGGTTTCTATAAATGGGGTCACCACCACCATCTAATGCGCGGAGAATGCCTTCATAATATCCGCTCTGCCATGTATCTGGCACTTCAAACGTATAGGTAGCTTCCCACCCACATCCGTGGGATGAAGCATTTACGGGAACGGGTTGTGCCTTCCCGGGTAGTCCAGATTCGTTGAATACTACTTCGCGTTCCGCACCGATACGCGCAATTTCAAGGGAGTGGTTTCCAGCACTGGTTGAGACGTGAAATGCAATCTCTTCACCGGGTGCGTAACTCAACTGGTGGGTGTATCCATCAATATAGAGGGGTCTAATACGGTTTTCAGTTTGCGTCAAAGTTGCCATGATGTTTCCTCCTTTGATATGTGTAGGGTATCAATTTTGAGGTAAAATGTCAACGGTATAAGGAATATTTGTCAGCACAACAAAATGTATACTTGAAAAATAATAGTCAATTTTACTTAAAAGTGATACAATAAATGTGAAGTCTTATTAAAAATAAATCAATACGATATTATGGAATTCGAGTGGGACGAGAGTAAAACGGGATGGAAAGCATCGAATTATCATACTCGCTTTAGGCGTTCAACCCCGTCTTTTAAGGCGGGGATGTGATGCCTGCTTTAGCATTTTTCTTGACAGAAAACGCCAAGTCTGTTAGTCTGTTCGTAGCAGCCGGCATTGGTTGTGATTGATGTTGTGGTAGACAGTTAAGCAGTGAAACAATCACGTAAAGCCTTGCGATTCAAGACTGCTAAAGTTCTTTGTAACATCTATTGCACCTTCAGGGAAAGCAGCGTAACAGCTCATCCCATCTAAATCACGTGTACTAATCGTTCGTCCGACCTCCTTTGGAGGTGCAGTTGGGGCATCAACTGTTGGAGTAGGCTTTGTCAGACTTTCTTTGAAAGCAAAGGTCATTGATCCCACGATCTACCCTGTGTGAGGGGCTAAGAATCCCCACGCTTTAGCAGGGGGAGTATGTCAAATCAGCAAGAAAAGCCACTTCTAAGGAAAGGAGAAGATACAATGCAGCTATCAAAGACGCGACTCTCTGAAATTGAGAGTCTCCCTGAAGACGCTATTGGCACATCAGAAATTCCGGAACTTGATGATGGCTTTTGGGAAAATGCGGATCAGATTCTCCCCGAAAATCTCCTTCAAATTGAACCTGAGGTTTTAGAATGGTTCAAAAGACAGGGACAAGATTACCACATCCGGATAAATGCAGTGCTCAGGGCATATATGGAAACACATAGATAAATCATCAGCATAGAAAATGTTAATATGGAAGTAAGAAAATATGACAACCGATAAAAAGCGACCAACTCCACTTTCTCCTGAACAGATGGAACAATGGGAAAACGATGGCTATCTACTGCTGAAGGACGTTGTTCCAAAGGCTACTATCAATGGTGTGCGCGACAGTTTTGCGCGCGTTGTTGATGGTATTATTCGCCAACTGAAAGAGCAGGGAATCGTTGAAGATGAAGGAACAGAACTACCGTTCGAAACGCGTCTGGCACAAGTTGCTAAAGAGCATGCCAACCGCTTTGGGCGGTCGTGGCGTGGACAAATTGCAACCGCTGAAATTTTCGATTTGCACTACGCTGCACGTCTCGTAGATGCAATTGGTCAACTCACAGGAACCGATGTTATTGGACATCCCGTATTTAATGCTCGTCCCAAACTTCCCGGTCAACAGTTAACCGTTGTTCCATGGCACCAAGATAGCGGTTATTTCGGTAAAGTCAGTGAAGAATCACTTATACCAACCGCTTGGATTCCACTCGTGCCTGTGGACGAAACCAACGGATGTTTACAGGTCGTTGCAGGTTCGCATCGGTTAGGAGTTGTTGACCATCACACTGAAAATCGGGAAGGCAAGTTTCTTGAGGTGATGGACGAACTGATAGAGGATTCTCGTATCATAACTTGTCCTATGGAAGTAGGTGATGCCTTGGTGTTCCACAATCTTACCCTACACCGATCCTTACCGCACACAACGAGCAGAATTGTGCGATGGGCAATTGACATCCGTTATCTACGTGACGGTGATAGTCCGGGTACAATTTATTGGAAAGACCCAGATTTTAAGTGGGTTATCCGTAGCGAAACGCAACCCTTGACTACCCTTGCAGAATGGCTTGAAATGTGGTAATCCTAAGTCATAATAATACTGAACAAAACGTTTAAGGAAAACTGCATGATACGTGTGCCTTTTCAAGCATTATCTGATGAATTTTATCGTGTGCTTACATCTGTAGGTTTTGACGGTGATCGCGCAAAATTGTGTGCAAAACTATTTTCCGAGAATCAACGGGACGGTGTCTACTCACACGGACTCAACCGTTTTCCTGGATTTGTCTCAGGTTTAACAAGTAAACAGATTAACTTCCGTGCAGAACCTGAGAAAATTAAGGATTTTGGTGCATTAGAACGGTGGGATGGCAAGATGGGTGTGGGACTTGTCAATGCTTATATCTGTATGCAACGCGCAATGGAACTTGCACAAACGCACAGCATCGGTTGTATTGGACTTTCAAACACGAACCACTGGATGCGTGGTGGTGCTTACGCATTACAAGCAGCAGAAGCAGGTTACATCGGTATCTGTTGGACAAATACCACTAAACTCATGCCACCGTGGGGTTCCGCTGAGAAAAAGATAGGTAATAACCCTTTGGCAATTGCCGTACCACGTGTTGATGGTCACATTCTACTGGATATGGCGATGAGTCAATATTCAAACGGAAAATTAGAAGTGCTCAAGCTACAAGGCAAACAACTCCCGCTACCGGGTGGGTATGATACTAAGGGTGAACTAACGGTTGAACCCTCAGAGATTCTCAATTCGCAGCGAGCACTTCCAATCGGTTACTGGAAAGGCTCAGGATTGGCATTGGTACTTGACACAATGGCTGCTGTGATTTCAGGTGGACAAGCGACACATCAGATTGGAAAGCAGAAATCAGAATATGCTGTTTCTCAAGTCTACATCGCTATTAATGTTACCGGTATGATGGGACAAGCGGTTTTGAAAGAAACCGTAGATGAGATTATCAACGATTTTCATACTGCTGTGCCCTTAGATGAAAATGAAAAAGTGCGATATCCGGGAGAAGGTATGATGCGCATACGGCAAGAGAGTCTTGAAAAGGGTGTCCTTGTAGACGAAGCACAATGGCAAGCATTGTTAGAGATGCATAGAGGTAAGATGGACTAACTGTCTCTTAATTTGGAATCGGAGATAACTAATGTCCTTACGTGCGGGGATTGTCGGATGTGGTGGCATTAGCCGGAGCCACGCCGCCGCTTATGATGGTTTAGCAGACGTTGTCCTTGTTGCAATGTGTGACATAAATAATGATGCCCTCAATAACCGTGCCGATGAATACGGTGTTTCAAACCGATATAATGACTACGAGGAGATGTTTGCACGCGAAACACTTGACCTTGTAAGTGTATGTACGCATGCCCCTTTACATGCCCCGATTACTATTGCAGCTGCAAAAGCCGGTATCCATGTTTTATGTGAAAAGCCACTGTCAGTTGATTTAGAGACAGCTGACCAGATGCTTGCTGCATGTAACAAAGCAGATGTCCACTTGGCAGTAAGCCATCAATTCCGTTTCACTCCGATGTTTCGACACGCAAAATCATTAGTTGATGCAGGGAAAATTGGCGAACTCCGATCAATTCGTGAGGTAGGTAAGGGGCGCGAAGCAGGTTTTGAACTGATGGAGATGGGTGTTCACTACTTTGACGAAATGGATTTCTTCTTAGATGGTATCTCTTGGATACAGGCGCATATTACCTATCAAGGACAAGATGTGACAGACGCAGATATCATGCACAGCAGCGAATTGTGTAAAACTGATCGACGTGACAACGGTATCGTAGCAGGAGATACGATGTTAATCCATATCGGTAGTTCAAGAGGCACTTATGGAATTATGGAACTTTACAAACGAGAACAGAGACACGGATGGATGATGGGACCGCACCTCCTTGGATCTGAGGGGCAATTGATGATAAAACCGAACCCAAACACAGGTATAGATGAGATGTGGTACTGTCCATTTGATGTTACGTTTGCAGCACATACACCCTCCTGGGAACAGATAGAACTTGATACATCAGCGTTTATAATCTCTGGTAAGGAATGGAAATCTCGACATACTATCTGGAGTGCTAAAAACATGAGAGACGCAATTCTAAATCGCAATCAACCAGAACTTGGTGGACACAACGCACTTACGTCTCTTGAGTGTGTAAGCGCAACTTATGTGTCTCATTTTTCTGGGAAAAAAGCATATCTCCCTTTAGATGAACGGAGCCACCCGCTTGCCCTTTCATAACCAGTTTTGTATAGATAACTTCACCACAATAACTAAACATAGGAGTAATGAACTGAATGAAACTTGCATTCTTTGATGATGACAGACTCGGTGTGATATCAGATAATAATATCGTTGACATCAGCGATGCACTAAGTGATATATCTTATCACACACCACAAGAACTGATTCAGATGGTGATTGAGGATTTCGATAATCTGCGTCCAACAATAACAGATGCAGCTGATCATGGTACCCCAATCGCATTAGACAAAGTCAGTTTTAAACCCCCACTACCACGCCCTGGACAACTGGTTTGTCTCGCAGGAAACTACATTGAACCAGACAGTCCTTCCCGCGGTGATTTTAATGCCTTCCTTAAATCACCGACCGGTGTTATTTCTACAAAAGAGACTGTCGAACTTCCAGAAGCAGATGTAACTGTTTTCCATTTTGAACCGGAGTTAGCGATTGTTATAGGGAAAACAGCGAAACATCTCACAGAGGAAAACGCACTTGATTGTGTGTTCGGGTACACACAATTTATAGATGTTTCAGCACGCGGTTTACCGGGAGGGTTCTTTTTAGGGAAAAGTTGGCACACTTTCGCGCCGATGGGACCTGTACTCGTCACCGCTGATGAAGTTGAAGATCCTAATGCACTCGGTGTACAACTATGGATCAACGATGGCTTACAACACGATTTCTCTACCAATTCAATGGCGCGATTTGTCCCAGAATTACTCGCTGAGGTTACCAATGTACTGACACTGGAACCGGGAGATGTTGTTTCTACAGGCACACATCATGAAGCACTCACAGCGGTTGGTGACGGAGATACGGTGCGGTTAGCAGTAGAAGGTTTCGGTCCAGCGTTAGTCGTTGAAGTGCACGACCCGTTAAAACGGACAACTTGGCGTGGAGAATAAAAAAGTTGACAACAACAACGATTTGCATGTATAATTTTAAAAATAAGGAATTTAGAACGTAGTCAGCCAAAATGACAAATCGGAATGTGACGTCCAAGGTTGCAGGAAATTATTTTTAGTTTAGACAGACAAAAACCGTTCGTGATGATAAGGAGATACGATACATGAAAAAACACAGAAATATAGCGATACATGCTATCTTCGCATTTATCTGTGTGTGGATGGTAGGATGCGGAGGCTGTAATCCGGAACCTGTCCCGTCAGGAATGACCCCAACTGAAGGTCCAGAGACTGGTGGCACCTCTGTCCGTATTACCGGCGAAAAATTTGATATGAAAAACGGTGTGACCGTTACCTTCGGTGGAAAAGAAGGGCAAAATGCAACTGTCCCAAGTAAAACAGAAATTACTGTGGTAACACCTGCTGGCACAGCAGGACAATCAGTGGATGTTGTCATTACCAATAAAGGAAAACCCGATGCACCTGTAACACTCACCCAGAAGTTTACCTATAAGGATGCAACACCACCGACTGTAACCCTAACCGATCCTACTGACGGTACAGTTATCTCTGAGTATGAAAATTCTTTGAATGTCAGGGATAGTCTTTCAGTGACCTTCAGCGAAGCAGTTGATGCCAATAGTGTCTCAATTGAGGTCGCAGTCGCTAAAACTGAAGATTCTATGAGCGAACCCGCAGCTGCTATGATTTCCGGCACAGTAAGCGGAAGCGGAGATTCAGTAACGTTTACTTCAGATATGCCAATGCGCGCTGGACGCATTTATACTGCCACCGTCTCGGGTGCTACTGATATGGCAGGGAACTCTCTCTCTTCTTCACACACTTTTAGTTTCAGTGTAACCAGTCCTGAACCGGTTGACAGATATGTTGTCAGAGAAGAAGATATTGAGGAAGCAAATGGCGAAGCAGCACTGAAACACATCGCTGCACGTCCTGAGATTTATGACGATGCCGAAAAGTGGACACGGTTAGTCGCAGGGAATCAGGACGATTATATCTTTGATCGGACGAGACTAAGTGTTGGACAACGTTTATGGATTAAGCGTGGTCCTGCTTGGGGCGATAAATAACCGTAAATAAATATCGTAATGAGAATTGAAAAAGCCGTGTATCTGTTACACGGTTTTTTTATTTTCATTGTGTTGTCTGTACCAGAGTTAACTGGATTACCAGGATTATTTATTGAGGTCAACAAAAATATAGACGATTACGAATCACGTTGATTTTGCAAATTTCCAAATCCTGAAAATCCTATAATCTTGTCCATCCTGGTTCAGAACACAAAGGCAGGTATTTAAAAAAAGAAAACGGACTGACAACAACCTAAAGATCTGCCAATCCGTTTTTTTAATTAATGTGGTATGTTTTAGGAACCGTTTCCGTTGCCACCATTGGTATCATCGCCGTTCATGCCGGTATCATCGCCGTTCATGCTGTCATCAGCTTTCATGAGCGATACGAAGACGTAATCATTCATACCTTCGCCGGCTTTTACATGGCAACTATCGCAATGTGCTGCTACTTCTGTACTGACTTCGTCACCACCTACACCATAGACCCAACCACCATGATCAGCGTACATCGGGTCGTCTGATTTCATCATTGAAACGAGCTGAGTTACCATAGTGTTGTCAGCATTCATGACTTCCTTGTAAATCATGGAACCAATAGGGTACATTTTTGTGCCTTCAGCCTTGTTTGCCAGGGCAGCGGCTTCATTAAAATAGACAGTACGGGATCCCCCAGCGTGAGCCGTTGCACCTGTTCCAACTGCATTTTCGAGAACAACATGTTCCCATGACGAGTAATCAAGCATCATTTCCGGTTCCGGATCTGGCATAACAGGCATTAATGCTTCTTGTGCACGTTCACAAGCCACAAAAGCAATACATCCGATTAAGATTAAAATTAGGGTTATCTGATATTTTAGCATTATTGTTCCTTCCCTATAATATATTATTCGAGAATAAAAAATTAAAGAAGAGTTTCAAATCTATATTGTTAGGCTTTAGAACTGAAATCCTTTCAACTGAGTTGGTCACTCTTCAGATTCGTGTACTACACAACCTTATTTCTAATAATACCATAATTATAAATAAATTATCAAGAATTAAATTATAATCTTACAGAGATTATATCGTATTCTCACAGAATGAGTTTCAGAATTACAGCCAAACTGAATAAATTAGGGACGAATATCACCTTACTTTTGATCAGTCTGTAGTATTTCTGAATAGATCTTTACAATATACGGATGTTTAGGGTTTTGTAAATAAGCCTTTTTAATTTCTCGCTTGGCATCAGAAATACGTTTGAGACGGTAGTAAACAAACGCGAGTGTTGCAAGATGTGTTGGTCGTTCATCACTGGTTACAGCAGATTTGGCAAGGGTGAATGCTTCATCAAGCGATCTGTTTTCTGTAGCGAGTAAAGATGCTAACGCATCTTTTGGATATGGAACATTTGGTGCAAGTTGGATTGCACGACGAAAATCTGCTTCTGCCTTGCCGGACTCACCCTGTTGTTGGTAAATTAGTCCGCGCCACCAATATCCCGGTGCCCATGCGGGTTGATGTTGAATACCCATCGTAAGTGCATTCTCTGCACCAGAAAGATCGCCTGACGCTTCGCGCAAATTTGAAAGTTGAGAGTATGTATCCATAAAGTCCGGTTCATGCTTGATGAGCGAAAGGAAATGTGATTCTGCTTCAGTTCGATTCCCAAGTTTTGCTTCTATCCCACCCAAATTTATCAATGCTTGGCGCGAGATAGGTTCTAACTCAAGAACGCGTCGATATGTCTGTTTAGCAGATGCTAAGTTATTCATCTGCATCTGTACATAAGCGAAATCCTCTAAGGCAGGAATATAATTCTCATCCGTATTGAGTGCTTTCTGTAATAGTTCAAGGGCAGGCTTTCCCTGCTGTTTTTCAATATACCGTTGTGCCTGACGGCGATAGACTTCTGCTAATGTATGTCTGTAGCGCAAACGGACAACCTTAGATGCTTCAGTATCACCAAGTTGTTCCAGAACATCAGCAAGTGCTTTGTGAAATATCGGTTCGTGTGGTGTCTGTTGAATAGCTTGTTCATAATAATGTTGTGCCTCAGTGAATTGTTTACGTTTTACTGCGACCTCACCTCTACCGAAAGCAGCACTTGCAAGAGTTTTATCTAATGTTAGTGCTTCACGAAACACCGCATCTGCTTCATCAATACGGTTGAGTTTTAGCAAGACATGTCCGAGGTTGTTATAGGCAGCTGTTGTGTCTGGGTGCAGTTGCACTGCAACGATGTAATGCTGACGTGCTTTCTCAAAGTTACCCCGTTCCGTTTCAATTTGTCCCAAAGCGATATACCAAGAAACAGGTGCTTCTTCATTTGCCTGTCTGATAGCCTGTTGAAATAATGCATCTGCCTCATCAAGTTGCTTATCGCGATGGTAAGCAGAGGCAAGTTTGGCTTGCACGGTCGGTTCAAGGACAAAACGTTGAGTCTGTGGTAACTCTGAAATCAGTTGCAAAGCACGTTGAAACGCCTCAATTGCACTCGGGTAATCTCCTAACTTCGCTGAGGAATCCCCTTCACCGATATGTGTATTCGGAAGTTTAGGCACATCTTTAGAGAGCATCTGATACAAACGAAGTGCTTCTTCAAACTCACCCTCTTTAAATGCGTGTTGCGCTTTCTCCAGATGTTCCTGCACTTCTACAGAATATGTAGATACATCCCACCACAAATCGTTTCCAATAACAGGGACAGTGATTACAATCAGGAGAAAACATAAAAATGTTCTGAGATGTGCTAAATTCATAGGATTATTGTATAGGATCAATAATTATTCGGGACTCGTTTTAATGCATCATCAAAGATATACCAAGGTTCTCTTGCTTTTTGCCTTGTTAACCACTTTTTAAACTCAGATTCTGCTTTGTTTTGTCGGATCATCTCTGCAATCTCATCCTTAACTTCCGAATATCCTTTTTGACGTGCAGATGTTTTCTTTACAAGTTCAACAATCTGATATCCTTCTGGAACGGCAATAGGTCCCTTACGTTCAGCGGGTTCTAATTCTGTAACAATCGCACCTAAAGGTGTATCAGTTGTAAGGGTTTGTGAACTGAAACTGATAGATTTCTCAGTTTTGAAACTTTGATCAATCTCCTCATAAGTTTCACCGTTCTGTAAGCGTCCATTGATTTGTTCAGCGAGGAGTTTTGCAGCTTGCTTCTTTTCTGCTGATTCGTCGGATGGAACGGTTATCAGAACAGAACGAAAAGTAACCTTTCCAGGCGCAATAAATTGTGCTTTATTCTTTTCAAAGTACTGCGGTGCTAACTTGTCAATTTCTTTGCTATCAACTCTATTGACAAATTGACGCTTATAATAGGCATCATAAATAATCTGTTCATATACCCACTTCTCTAACGATTCGATTTCTAATTCTTGTTTCTGTAATGCGTTATGGAACGCTTCATCGGAAGGAAATCTGGCGCGGATCTTTGTTATCCGTTCTGCCACCTGTTTTTTGTGATCAATGGCAGTTATTCCAATCCTTTTCGCTCCTTTTAATACCAATCTACGACGAATGATAAGATTTAATTGTTCCTGTTTTTTTGTTTCAGTCGGTTCGTGTGAGAGAGGTTTATCCGTAATAGCAGCAATACGAAATTCGTCTACGAGTTCACTCTGCGTAATTGCCTGTTCATCAACAACAGCAATCACAGAGTCGATTAACACTTGTGCGTCCGAATTCCAAACGAATAAGAGAAGAAAAAAAGTGGTATTAAGTAGTATGTTTGATAAGAGTTTTTGTGTGTTCATGGTTTAGATATGATAGCGTAATATTAGGGTTTATGACAAAGAGTTTGTCCTGGGAGTTGCTTTTCCTGACGGATTCTGATACAATAATGATACAATAATTAGGTAAGCAAGAACATCAGAAAAGCAACTCGCTTCTTTGTGTTCAATTAGGGGGTAAATACCCGCTAATTTCTTATCTATATTATACTATATAAACTCTGTCTACACAAGGGTTAATTACGATCTTTTAAACATTTTTATTTAAGTCCAAAACTACTAATTCCGTTTCTTTATACAATAGGAGTTTTCTATTTATCGAAACTTTTTCTTATACCGAACTCACATTAGTTTATATAAATTAGTTACAATAATTAACACAACTATATAGAAAGTTAGGATCTTATGACGTTAAAAAAAATAGTATGCTTGTTTCTGTTTCTTGTGCTTATGGTGTCTGTATCTTCTACTGTGTTTGGACACAGCGATTCCCCGACCTTGTTAGAGGATGTGAACAAAGACGGTGTGGTAAATATTCAAGACTTAGTGCTTGTCGCTGCTGCTTTTGGACAGCCGCGAGATCGCTCGGTTTTACATGACCCTGATGTCAATCGCGATGGTGTTATCAATATCCTTGATCTTGTTCGTGTCAGTAATCGTTTTGGAGAAACAGTGCCAGATGAGCATTCTACTTATCACGCTATTCAAGAGTATATTTTTGACAAAAGCTGTGTGAATAGTGCATGCCATGCGGCACCAAGAAATGTTGCTGGTTTGAACCTCACCTATACATCTTCCTATGAGGAACTGATTGGACAAGCACCAGAGAACCGGGCGGCATTGGCTTCGGGTATGAAACTTGTTGATCCGGGCAATCCTGAAAATAGTTTCTTGTTGACGAAGTTGATTGCCCCCATAGCACAAGAACATGGAGCAAGAATGCCATTTGGTAGTGGCGTGCTTCATGCCGGCAAAATAGATGCTATTCGGAAATGGATTACTGCCGGTGCACCACAGACAGGCAAAATAGAAGACGTTAGTGATCTTGGTGTACTACGAGATCCCGAAGAAACATTTGTGCCACCGTCAGCACCGCCACTTGGACAGGGTTATCAGTTGCATTTACCGCCTTACACAATTGAACCGGGCACCGAACGCGAGGTCTTTTATGCAACACAGATTCGTGATGAAAATGGCAATCTGATAGAAGGCGATATATTCATCAACGGATACGAGATATTCTACCCGACAGGCAGTCATCACTTTATCTTATACAGGCTCACTGATACAGCGATAACAGAAGGCATTCTCCAGGCGGGTGTCACACCGGGAATAGGCGTTGACCCGAACCACGTTTTTCGTGAACTTGATCCAGCTGATCCGCAAGCACTCGGAAATCTGGGGTCTCATCGGTTCTTTGTTGCCGGGACACAAACTGAGGATTTCTCCTTTCAATTCCCTGAAGGTGTTGCGCTGCGTCTCCCTGGCGACACGCTGTTCGACTTGAATTCTCACTATATCAACTTATTGGGCACAGAACCACTCATCGGTGAGGCCTATATAAATATTTACACACTACCGCCTGAAGAAGTCAAGCATGAAGCGATAGAGATTTTCGTTTCCAACACGGATATTAACATTCCACCGGGTCTCACCCGTGTTACGAAAATGGACTGGTATGTTGAAGATGAACTTCACCTACGCGGTGCCCCTTCGGATGCCGTCTTGAATATAATTACGCTGACATCTCACATGCATAGACATGGTGAGTTGTTTGAAATTACGCGGATGTCAACAAATGAATTGCTTCACAGAAGTATCGTTTATGATAACGCACCTATCACGTTCTATAACCCACCGCTGATGCTCAATGCGACCGATGGACTTAGTTTTCAGTGCACCCATAACAATTACGATCGCGATGTGCCGATTGAGTTTGGATTTACATCGGAAGACGAGATGTGCATAATCGTCGGGTATTATTATCTTACAACGGAAGCAGAAATGCCCGAAGAATAACTGCCAAAAGGAAATTTAGAATACGAAACTTACCAATATTGTGTCTTACCACAAGGCACTTTTAGTATTGCGGCTGATCTGCTGTTTCACACCCACAGCAGTCCGCTGCAAACTATTATTAATCTTCGGTGTCAAGACCCCGTTGCTTTAGCTTTGGGATGTGGACACCGTTAAGTTCCTTGTCGTCCCAAAAAAACTTGACTTTTACGTATATTTTTAGTATGATATGTTCTGCATTGTCGCGGTGGATTCTACCTCTCGCTTGAGAGTGCCACCGCACCATTTAGAAGTGGTATGACAATGTGAAAGGAACTGACAATGCGAACCTACAAATACAAGATACAGAACCATAAGCGCGACCGACATCTTCAGAGAGACTTGCATGTCATTGTGCCTGTCCACAACCATCACAAAAACGAGGCAAGCACGTTGTGCAGATGGACAGATGGACACCGACAACTAAAGTGTGCCATGCCTGTGGACAAATACATAAGTTTTTTGATTTGAATATCCGTGAGTGGTATTGTCATAACTGTAAATCCATCATGACCGAGATATAAACGCTGCTATAAATATTCATAAGGTTGGGGCATCAACCTTTGGAGTAGCGGGGTCAGATTTGCTTCGGCAAGCACCCCTTGTTGATACCACAATCTACTCTGTGGCACGGGACTAAGAATCCCCCATGCTTACAGGGGAGTATGTCAAGATTGTCTTTGTTCCTACATCTCTTGGCTTTTGGTGTGTCTTGTAAGTTCTATAATTGCTTATATATCTACTACACCATAATATACCATATCAAAGGTGTTGCGTCTATATTTTCACAAGTGTCTATTATGGATTCTCAAGCTAATACCATTTCTAATAAATAAAGTGTCATTTGCGAGGAATATTTATAGGATCTACCTCGAATCAACTTTAATAATTTAAGCTTCATTTAGTTGTTTTTTTTCGGTTTTTGTGTTTTGGTATGTTGTCATCGCATTGCATAAGTTTCGTGTGATTTATTTGAGGATTTCGTTTTGAATTTGGTTGATAGTCATTGGGCTACTCCATTTTGTAAGTTATGTATTGAATGTTAGGTTTTATTATACTTGATGGTCGTTTGGTTTTGTAGTGTTATTGTGTTTGATAACAATATATATCCAATATATTTGATATATGTTTCAGCTTTCAGTGGTCAGACAACAACAATAGTTGAATCCAGTAATGGGATAATAATCATTAGAATTGGTATAACATTAGACTCCGCAAATTCCTCAAATGGATTTGACACTCCCGATTTAAAATGTTAATATTCTTGTATATTTACCTATGAATTCAACATATTTATTCAAAAGATAAGGAGCAACATGCTACAAAGAATTCAACGAACATCCATTTTCTTATTAATCTTTACACTTTTTATAACAAATGTTAATGCACAACACGATTGGACAGAACAGATCGCAAGTTTCAAACCGATGGTGGTGAATGTTGAAACTGCTTCTGAAGTAGTCTTTGAAACAGAAACAAAAGGCACAAGTTTTGCCACAGGTTTTGTTGTTGATGCGGAACGTGGAATCATCGCTACAAACCAACATGTCACCGGGACCAGTCCAGCTAATATCAAAATAAACTTTCACGATGGCAGCTTCACAGAAGCGAATATTCTTTATTATGATCCAACACACGATTTCGGATTTTATAAGATTGATCCTGCGGAAGTAGAATTTGAACTGCAAGCCGTTGAACTTGGCAAATGGGGTGAACTTTCTCTCGGTGATGAGTTATTACTGATTGGCAACAACGAGAAAGAGGAATATTCCATCAAATTTGGAAGAATTGCTAACCTAAATGTTAACAAAGGGAATAGGCATTCCAGTTACATTCATACCACGTTTGACAGAACAGGTGGGTCAAGCGGTAGTCCAGTGTGGAACACGGTTGGTGAAGTAATCGCAATCCATGCACGCGGCACAGATACATCAAGTTTTGAATTACCTATTGATTATCTCATTGATGCTCTTGAGTTGATTCAGAATGAAATGCCGATACGACGAGGTGAAATCGGTGTTGATCTTGAACTCATATCTATTGGAGAAGCCATAAAACACTTTAACTTTCCTGATGCTTTACGTAAAGAGATCGGTCCGTCCAAAGCAGGTACCCCGAAGGTCATTCAAGTTGAATCCCTTGTACCAAGAACAACAGGGGAAGACTTCCTGCGCGCATCAGACATCATCTATCGTATCAATGATGAACTTATCCGAGATGATTTATATACCTTTGATGCTATATTGAATCAGAATGTCGGCAAAGAGGTGACTCTTGACATCTATCGGAATGGAGAAAACCTAACCTTGCAGGTACCAGTGGAAGATTTGGAGAAGAAGAAGGTTCAGCGCTTCGTGCGATTCGGTGGTGCTGTGTTTCACGACATCACACCGCAGCTGCGTAGGTTACTCTATCTTGAAGCAGACGGTGTCTATCTTCCGCACGCAGCAGCTGGTAGCAGTTTCTCACGGGTCGGTGTGCAGGAACGCAACGGAAACTCAAAGGTGGTTATCCTGAATATAAATGGGATGCAGGTACGGAATCTTGATGATTTCGTTTCAGCATGCAAGGCTATTACCGATGGTCAGCACACTTTTGTTGTTGTGCGTGATTTCAATCTGTTCGACAGTTCACCAACCCCGAAGAGTTTGACGGTCAACCTAAAATTTGGTCCATTACAACAATTTGAATGGGATTCTGAAGCGTTGGATTGGGAAAAGATTGAGTAATGTCTCTGCTTGTGTTGAAACATTCAAAAATGTATTTCAGCAGAGATGAAATCCGACCTGAAACGACTTTCATATATTCGGGCATAACTAAAATACACATCAATAATCCGCAGACCGACACCGCCAGTGAGATCACCGTTTGAACTACCGACTCGTAGGGAAAACAGCGATGTCGGTGTCCATTCAACACCGAAGTAAAACTCCCGTTCAAAATCATCGGTAGAGAACGCGATGTCTGCGGAGATTTGATACGACATGTATTGGTAAGCAGTACCGAGTGTTACCCATTGAATACTATCTCCTTCAAGGTTCTGCAACAGACATCCGACTTTGAGTTCAGGACGCGGTTTAAAGAGAAATCCGATGTCATAAGAGGTATGATAACCAAAAAATTGGTAATAATCTGAAGGATGTCGTCTTTTGAATTTAAGACTTAATCCTGCAGCAAGATATGCTCCGAGTTGGCGTGCAAAACTATAGTAATTGTAATCGGGAACACCGCTTTTAACATCAATAGCGATCTTGTTACCCCAATAAAGACTATAACCACGCCAACTAAAACCGATACCTTTCGGGTCGAATCGATAAAAATGCCGATCATGAAATTTCGTTACGCCAAAGAGTTTAACCCCTTGCCACTGTATTAAACCTGCGGGATTCCAAAAACCTGCGGTAGCATCGTCGGCGACAGCGGTAAAAGCGTTTCCCATCGCTAAGGCACGTGCACCTACATAATGCGGACGTGCAATTTCAAACGGATATTCTGTTTGTCCCAAAACAGGACTTGTTAGTAAGAGGAAACAGATCGTAAAATAAAAGACGTGTGGTTTTTGGGTGTAGCGTTCTAATAACGCTATTTCAATCATTTCTCTCCGCTCAACAATAGGTAAGTTCCAATGATTCGGTATGTTGTCCTCTCTGCATTTTATAGTGAAACCTAAAAATAAGTGTACACTCGTCGGTAGATGTGGTTGCCTAACCGCTTATTCTTCTGCTAAGGTGCGTAATCTATTAACCGTTTGTATTACTTCATTCGCGACGCTATCTACCTCCGCTTCCGTATTGTATCTGCCCAAACCGAAACGGACAGCAGTTATCGCTAACTCATTGGGGATACCCATCGCTACTAATACGTGTGATGCGGTGACAGATTCCGAATCACACGCTGAACCTGTTGATACGGCAACTGTCTTGAGCCCTGCCAAAAGTGAATGGCTTTGTACTCCTGCAAAACAGAGATTTAGGTTGCCTAACAAACGATTTTCTGGATGACCGTTGAGATGAATATCTGTTAACTCTGATGCTAATTTTTGGAAGAGTGTATCGCGCAAAGGACCAACGACTTTTTCCTCTGTTTTCATCTCCATTGCTGTCTGACACGATGCACACGCCGCACCCAAACCTACAATCCCTGCCACATTCAATGTTCCAGGACGAACACCTTTCTCCTGACCGCCTCCAAAAAACAACGGGTCAATACGAATTCCGTTCCTGATGTATAGTGCCCCAATGCCTTTTGGTCCGTAAATCTTATGGGCAGTAATTGAAGCCATATCAAGTCCTAACACATCCATACTCGACTCAAGTTTACCGATTCCTTGCACCGCATCAGAATGGAACAGCACACCGTGTTTTGAGGCAATTTTGGCGATGTCCTGTATAGGATTGATTGTCCCAACTTCGTTATTAGCATACATGAAACTCATCAATACGGTTTTTGGTGTTATGGCTGCTTCAACATCGTTAGGATTTACCATACCGTATTTATCTACTGGAAGATATGTGGTTTCAAATCCTTCTTTGTCTAAGACGTGACATGTATCAAGCACAGCATGATGTTCTGCTGTGCTTGTGATAATGTGGTTACCCTTGTCCTTAAACGCATAAGCAGCACCTGCAATAGCGAGATTATCTGATTCCGTTGCGCCACTTGTAAAGATAATTTCTTCAGTTGAGCAATCAAGAAGGTTTGCTACCTGTTGTCGTGCTTTATCCACCGCATCTTTTGCATAAACACCAAACGGATGTGTGCTTGATGCATTGCCGAAGTGATTCGTTAAATACGGCAGCATTGCATCTAACACTTCCGGTGCAATTGGTGTTGTTGCGTGATTGTCCATGTAGATGATGTCATTCACAAGGATTATTCCTTTTTCTACAAGAGAGTTTATACCACTTCTAATAAACAGTGTATCATTATTTGTCAGTGTCCAGTAGGAGTGCCTCGGGAAATCAGACAGAATTCCATGCGCGTATTCTGACAATAGCATTCATACTCGGTAATGCCTACAGACATTGATACCGTTGATTTCTTGATTTGCCAGTTGCTTCTACATGTAAAATGTCCAATTATTTTAATAATTCGCCATATAGGTGAAGAGTATACAGATTGTATCTACTACAATTGTTCTCTGAACATGTTCATCATTCCATCAGGTGGATCGAAAGGCAGGTCAATAACGGTGTGACTTAAACCGCTATAGTAGATTCCAAGGAGCAGATTGAATTCCGCAAGTGATTGAGAGAGATGCGTAGGATGTACCTTGCTTTCATCGTCAAGCCAATCAAATACAGCCTCAGTCAAATTTGTTTGTGCGACAGCATTTTGCGCGCCGTAATTGAGATCACCACCTTCATAGCCACCTTCGGGTGTGTAACGTTCCCAACTATCAAACCGCCAGTGTACAAATCCCGTTTCACCGAAGACACAGACGCGTTTATGTCTGCTACTCCCAGTTTCCGGCAATACACGCGGTGCCATCTCTGGACCAAAGGCTACAGAGGCTTGCACACCGTTTTCATACGTGACTCTCCCATTAGCGTTTGCAGGAGAGGGTTGTGCTCCATCCAACTTGTCTGCACCTGCGATTTGTCCCATCACTTTCACAGGTCGTGAATTATCAATGTAGGAGGAGACTAACTGAAGTACGTGTGGTGCTTGGTCTACGGGTGGGTTTCGTGCACTTGCCTCAATAAACTTTATCGTACCTATTTTGCCTTCTGCTACATCCTGTTTCAATTCCAAGTTTTTGGGATGGAAGTTTAGTTGTGTGTTGATACAAATTTTTGTCTTAGTGCGTTTAGAAAGTTCATAGATTTGCCGCCAGTCTTCACTTTCAACTGCAATCGGTTTCTCAATAATCACGGCGGGAACGTTGTGTTCAGAAGCTTGATTCAGCAGTGGATACCGAATACGTTCATTAGTACCCCGTAAAACAGGTGCAGTTACAATGTGTAAGAGATCCGGTTTTTCTTTTGAGAGCATTTCATCAAGGTCGGTGTACCGTGAATCAATCTTGAATTCTTCTCCGAAACCTTCAAGTAAGTCTTCCTTCATGTCACAGATAGCAGCAAGTTTACCACCCTTTACATTATCGTAAGCACGTGCATGGGCGCGCGCCCGTCCACGACAACCTAATATTGCACACTTGTACATACATTTCTCCTTAAGTGTTATTATACCTAATTCCACGCTTATGCGACAGAATCACATTCAGCATATCCGTATTATATGCTGAATGCACATTTAAAGCAAATTCTATGCAGAGGCAAACAGAGACATTCAATTGTCGATTTTTCTGTTTGAATCGCCGAAGGCGCGGAAAACACCTTTTCCTTCCGTGCTTTCCGCGTTCTCTTTGTTTTTTCTGATTCTGACTGATATATTATGAGAAGTATCCTGAAAATCTTGGTTTAGACAAGCATGTTGTAGGTTGCAAGTTTGTTTCGACCTACAGGACTATATGTGAGAATGCGGGCGAGGCGACCTCACCCCTACGAGAATGTAAGAGGCGCGTGAATTGCGCGACTACAAACGCGTTTTTTGTAAATGAGAAGTTATTATTTAGAAATGGTATTAGTTAAGTGGTTCGCCACACCTTGGGCAATTATCTGTCCACGTTGAGCGTCTACCTTCGCCGCAACCGTGGCATTCACCGAAAGGATGTTCGTCTGGTTTTGCGCGGGCACCGCCTTTTTTATAGGTGATAATACGCCATATCGTCTCGCCGTCCTCTTCCCAACAGTGCCAAACTCCCTCTTTTCTCCCGTCGGAAGATGTGCCATCATGTTTCTTGTAGGGACCACCCCATTTGCGATTCCCATTTTCATGATAGCATATATAATCGCCCTCGTACTTATTATCCCGGAAATATGCTACGCTGGATATATTCCCATTCTTGTGATAGAGGATCCATTTTCCGTCTTTTTTGCCGTGGATGAAGTTTCCTTCGCTACGTTTTAATCCGTTGGCAAAATAGGTAATCCAGTACCCATGTTTTTTACCATCGACCATTTCACCTGTATCTCTTGCACTTGCCATAATTTCACCTCATAATACCAAATTAACCTGAATTATCTTGTTTGCACGAGCGAGGCGACCTCGCTCCTACGTTAGTGTAAGAGGCACAATGAATTGCGCGACTACAAACGCGTTCTTTGTTAATGAAAAGTTATTATTTAGAAATGGTATAAGATAAATCTGTTAATTGGGAATAACTTCTGACTCATCAATTTCTGCACCACATTTTGGGCAGCTATCAGTCCAATTTAAACGTCTTACCTCACCACATACCTCACATGTTCCAAGGGGATACTCGTCGGGTTTTGCACGACTACCACCTTTTTTATAAGTTATGATTAGCCACACCGTTTCTCCGTCTTCTTCGTAATTGTAAAATGGTCCCTCCTTTTTCCCATCATAAGACTTACCCTCATGTTTAGGATAGGAACCACTGGATCTAAGGTTACCGTTTTCATGATATGTGATACAAGGACCTTCGTATTTTCCATCACGGAAGGAGGCTTCGCCTGATTTGTTTCCATTTTTATGATAATTGATCCAGGGACCATCTTTTTTGCCGTGAATGTAGTTGCCTTCACTTCGCTTTACACCAGTGGCGTAGTAAGTTACCCAATACCCATGCTTTTTGCCATCCACCATTTCGCCTGTATCTCGTGAACTTGCCATAATTTCACCTGTATGTAAAAATATCAATTACAAATTTTCATTAAGGTATTCTTCAAATTTTTCTATTGTTTTCTTTCCGACACCTTTGATCCCTTTTAGTTTATCTTCATTAATTGCGTTTTGAAGTGATTGCAGACTATCAATACCTATCTCCTGATATAGAAGTTTAATTGTCTTTGGACCGAGTCCGGGAATAGGTATGAGTTCAACAATTGTCTGCGGGACATCGCTTGCGTATTCTTGTAATTTTGAGCATGTTCCGGTTTCTACATATTCAGTGATGATTGTTGAGACTATATCTCCGACACCGGGGATCTCGTCTTGTAATCTTCCTCGAGCAACTAAGTCCGATACTGATTCTTCCATACGAGAAATTGTATATGCAAGACGGGGGTAACGTGCTGCGTGGTCTTCCGGATAATCAGCGACAATCAGAATTGTATGCAGTTCCATCAGTTTTTGGGCGATTTCATCGTTGGTTAGTCTGTTTGTGTGTTCTTTTTGTTCCATTTTGACATCATCCTTACCTTAATTTATTCTTCAAAATGAAGAGTATCAAGGATTGCTTCAGATTATAAATTTGTATCAAGGTATTCCTCTATTTTTTCAAGAGTTTTCTTTCCAATGCCTTTGAAACCTTTGAGTTTTCCTTCATCAATTGCTGAACGGAGGGATGCAAGACTATCTATCCCAATATCTTCATACAGCCGCTTAATAGTTTTCCCACCCAATCCTGGAACAGGAACGAGTTCAGTTATTGATCGTGGTATGTCACCTGCATATTCGTCCATTTTTGAACAGGTGCCAGTTTGAAGATATTCGGTGATGATAGTTGCGACAATATCCCCTACCCCACCGATTTCTTCAATTAGCCGATCTTGCTCCACGAGATCAGCAACTGATTCTGGAAAGCGAGAAATGGAATGTGCCAAACGTGGATAGCGCGAGGCATGGTCTTCGGGATAATCTGCTATAATCAAGAAGGCATGGAGTTCCATAAATCTTAACGCTATTTCATCGTTAATATGCCACCGGGTGCGTCCTTTTTCGTCAGTATAAGATTCATTATTATTACTCATCTTGTCCACCTCAAAATTTGAATTGTGGTGTCCCACAGTGCTACTGCCAAATATTTACCGTTGGGTGAGAAGGCTAACGTTTGGATACCGGTTGGATAGTTTACATGAATTGTAGATTCACCACTGGGGATTTTCCATATTCGTAAATTACCTTTCTCGTCGCCTGAGAAAAGGTATTCTATAGGATTTGATTTATTGTTAGGAGCGAAAGTAAGGGCACGTGTCCAATATGCCTCAAAACCGGATTTGTTGAGTAGATGTGCACCTGTCTTTATATCCCATACGCGAATTCCAGATTTTGCATTGAGTTGTGTGTCAACCGCGAGCATTGTCCCATCGTGTGAAAATACAAGGTTCTACACACCAAGAATTTCACCCGTGTTTATGACTCGTATAGGTTGCTTTTCATCATTTACATTCCAAATTTCTATAATTGTACGATGTCCTTCACCATCACGGTAAGTTCCTTCAGCAGTCGCAATAAACTTTCCGTTATCGGATAGTGTAAGACCGTTCCTGACAGGTAAAGTTGTCTGAAAAGTCTTCACTGGCTTTGAACTGTCTTTAGTGATTTGCCAAAACCCGAATTCTTTGTCACCTTTCGACAACACAGCTAAGGTGCTGTCAGCTGAAAGACTCCCACTTTCATATTGTCCCTTTGTAATCTGTGTTTCATTGCCATCTATGAGATTGAGAATAGTGACATCATCTTCTTTCTGAATTAAGAGTTGACTGGTGGAATTGGAATATACAAACAATCGCTTTGCTTGAATGTGACCTAACTCCCGTCTTTTGCGCGATATAAAATCCCATTCTACTATCGTTCCACCCATCTCTTCTGCAATCAACTTTGTGCTATTCTTATTAAAAGCCATATACCGCGCAACATCAGGTAGCAATCTGTCAAGTCGAGGGTTCTGCTTTTCGCCAAGTTGAAATGCGGACTCCAATGATGCACTATGTGCTGACATACATAATATGCATAATAGGATGGATAGAAGGATATTTTTCATTAAGAATAAATTAATCTTCATAAGATACTCCCCGTATAGCATTTGTCCGGGCTTAGTATCCATGTCGTAGGTCGCTTTGCTCTCCGACCTACAGGACTGTATATGAGAATACGGGCGAGGAGACCTCGCCCCTACGATAATGATAATGTAAGAGGCACATTGAAAAGTGTAACTACAAACGCATTTCCTCCTTAAATTGACGCTTATGGATAGGTCTGAGGATGGAACTTTGTCTACTATAAATCTAAAGAAATGTTGTGCGGGACACAGAGACCCCGCACAACATTTCATGCAATTGTGTTATTCATAAAGTTCTGTAGCGGTCTCGCCTTTTGCAAAACGGTGTGCCGTTTGCACAGCGGAGTCGTTTCCAGTATTTCTACGAATATCCGTTGCCCATCGTGCTAACCCAACGATCAGTTGATTTCTGGCAGGATGTGACTCGCACCTTTTCCATTCATTAGATACAATATAGATGCTGCTGAGGAGGTTGTCTCCTCTATCATCCTTGAGAATACATAGTCCCATTTCACGCATCAACCGTTCAGCAGAGCAGCCTGAGTTCAGATATTCTCGGGTACGTCGTCCGATTTCTTGGATGCGGACAGATTCAATCCCATCAATGATTGCGTCAATTGCAATATCTTCATCAAGTACTTTGGTGGTAGAAGTCGTTCTCACCTCTGAAATAGGTTGATGTCGTATGTTTAGCCATCGGTTTGAGTAAAATCTCCATCCACAATGGTAGAGAGCCTTTGCTGCTATTTTTGTGCCGCCAAATCGGAGTAGTTTTCTGATGTTAGCAGCCATTTCCATCTCTTCTTGTAAATCCCACCAACCTGGACTCATGTTAACCGGTGTTCTTGCCATCCTATCAGCAGCGGTCATAACCATAGTGGTAGCAATTGAGTCAATGGGAACGCCTGCTGTAAGTACTTTCGTGATAGCATCAAATATTGTGTCTATATCCCCACTGACAAGATCTGCGGATAATTCATCTTCGTCAAAGTCGACGTCAACATCAGGTGATTGTTCCTGTGGCAGATCATCAAAAATATGCTCAATTTCTTCCAGTTTTTGGAGTGCTTCACGGAGACGTTCACCAGGTCTACCTCTACCTTGCCCGAGTATTTTTGCGCCGAGGTTGCACACTAATTCTCCGGTTAACTCCCATCCCCATTTCTCAAGCACTTCAGCCAGATGACAAAGGTCAATAAGGTTTCTGGAGTAGCTGAGGAAAAACCATTGGGATGCACAATCGAGGAAGAGCGGGATGAATTTATCTTCATGTCCACCTAATGCTCTTGCTGTGATTAGGCATTTTTCTATACCTTCCCACTCTTTATCAGCTGTGAACACTCTAATCCAATTTTCGAGTTTTTCCCAGTCAACTGGTGGTGGTAAAGGTTGTCGGTCAGGACGGTCATTGTGACTACCCGCAGCATGCGTTGCAGCCATCATCAGCGGAATAAGTCTGTCTTCAGCCTCATACATGTGCGCGACCTTAATTCCGTACATCAGTGTTGCGATTCGTCCACCACCGCTTCGTGCATCTTGGGTGGTTGAAATATGCCGCACCATGTGCTTGACCATTATCTCCAAGGTTTCGTCTTCTGAAACACCTTTCGCTAACATAATGGCAATAGCTTTGGAAAGCGTCCAACTGTCTTGTGAAAATAGCCCTTCTTTCAATAACAGAAAATGTGCGTCATCGCGTTTTTTTCCACCACTTTCAACATCAATGTAGATGTCCCCATTTCGGACTTCAACAGGAAATGTGGCAAGGTCATCACAACCACCGGTGAAGCACCCACCGCCTTCCATATCATAACTCCATCCATGCCAGTCACATGCTAACACACCTCTTTTGACATGTCCTCTTATGAGCGGATAGCCCATGTGTGGACATTGATTATCCGTTGCATAAACATTGCCTTCATGTTCAAATAGGGCAATACTATGCCCTTCAACTCTAACTGCCCTTGGTTTTCCTTCTGCTATATCATTGCGGGCAGCGACTTTAACGAAATTTCCATTTTCTGATAACATTATATACTTCTCCTATTTACATCAACGGCAGGAAACGATTTGTTCTAACCGAAGATGCATGTGTTTTCATCAATTCAATCTGTCGGGTTTCACTTTGTTCTCTCCAACCTACATACTGTTATATTGATGGGTCAGTGGTTTCTATTTTTTGCTGCACTGATGCTGGTTAGATGCGTAATCGCATCTTTGTTGTCACTATTTAACGCAATTCCAATTTTGACAGAAAATCTGCAACTGTTTTCCGCTTTGCCTTCTTAGCGTAATCAAGCGGTGTCTGTCCTGAATCATCACGTGTATTGACATCTGCACCGTGCTCAATCAGTAACTCCGCTTGGTTTTTACCAACGCCTTTTTGAGCAATAAAGTGTAAAGGGGTTTGTCCTTTGTCATCGGTTACATTCGGGTCAGCACCGTTCTTCAATAAACAGGCAACGCCATTCGTTAACCCGCGTTGTGCAACCCAATGTAGCGGTGTCCACATACCTCGTCTATGTTTTTGAAGTGCATTGATATCACGACCTTTAGCAATAAAACTTTTTAATAATGCATCAAACCGTTTAGGTCCTTGTCCAACCAACATATACCAGTCTCGTAAGTTGATCTCATAACCTGAATCAATGAGCAGATCAACGATTTCTGGTTGTTTGGCTTGTAGGGCAATCTCAAGTAGCGGCATAGTCGGTCCAACCTGATACACGTATACATGTCCACCGGGAACAGGCTTAATCTGTTCATTTTTAGACTTGGACGGTTTCAACGGAGGTATGATGTAGCCTTCAGGTGCATTCATATTAATTCTTAACCTAAGGAGTTCAGGATTCTTATGAAACTCTTGCTTTGCGCGTTCTACATCACCCATTACACAATAAAGGACAACATCCGCTTCTGCACCTTGGTCAAGTAGGTATCGACATACTTCAGGTCGTCTTCGCATTGTCCATTGTGCAGCAGTTCCCCAGTGGTCACGGTCACGCAGATTTATGTCTGCGCCGTGTTTTAGTAGCAATTCAGCAATGCGGGGAGTTGCTGCAAAATGTAATGGGGACATGCTATCGCTTCCCGGTGCGTTGACTACTTTAGGATCTTCACGAATCAAATCCTCAAGCGTTTCAAGCATATCTAAGCCAGCTGCAGCGTGTGCGTCAATAATTGCACCGCGTTCAATTAGATACTCAGCTAATTCCTTGTTGTATCCGAGCATCGCACCTGCTGCGTGCTGCAGTGCTGTGGTTCCACCTGCCCACCAAGAACTCTTGGCATTGATATCCGCTCCTGCATCAAGTAGAACTTGCACAAGTGGACGATTGACCATTGAAGCGGCAAACACAACAGCAGGAGAATCAAAGGCGAACCAAGGTGCATCAATGAACTCAAGAAGTTCCGCGCTATCTGCTAACAAGGACTTGACCTGATTCGCATCGCCTTTATTTACTGCTTCAATATATTCTGTGCGTGGAAAGTGCCAAGTGTTTTGGGGCATCGGATATTATTCCTCAAATACCTCAATCGTTGTTCTACCTTCTGCAAAATTCATTGCAGTGGTAGCAGCAGATTTGTTATCGGTATTGGATCGGATATCTGTAACGTAACGTGCTAATCCAACTAATAACTGGGGTTGTGCTGGATGTCCGTCAGCATGTTTCCATTCTTCAAATACAGTACGTAAAGTTGGTAGGACTTCACTACCTGTATCATCCCATAGCACTGAATGTCCTATCTCTTTTATAAGACGTTCTCCAGAATAACCAGAATTTAGATATCCAAGCACTTGTGGTCCCACATCTTGTACGTTGAGCGACTCGATTGTCCCAATAATTAGTTTTACACCTTCATCCTCATTAGCGACATTAAGTTTTTCGGCACTTAACGGTTCACTCAGAGGTCGTGAGGTGATATTGATCCATCGGTCAGCAAAGATTTGCCATGCAACATGGAATAAACCCTTCGCTGCGACAAGGTTACCACCTATTTGCTGTGCACTCCGTAGAGAAGACGCAAGGTTAAGTTCCATTGTTAAGTTCCACCAACCCGCATCTACATTAACAGGTGTGTTCGCCATCCTATCCGCTGCAAGCAACACAAGTGTTGTAATAATTCTGTCTAACTTGACACCATCAACTATGACAGTTTGAACTTCCTCAAAGGAACGTTGGAGATTGACGCTGGTAAGTGCTTCCACAAATGCATCTTCATCAAACTTATTGGTGCGTTCTAATGTGGCACCTTCAATGGATGGTAGCATCTCTTTCATAAGATTGATAGCGTCTCTACGATACCGTTCTGGGTCTGCTGGATGGTGTCCTACAAGGTCTGCACCGAGATAGAAGAACAAGTCAGCTGTACGGTCCCATCCGAATTCATCAACGACTTCAGAAAGGTAACTCACATAAAGCGGTATTTGTGGATTGTCAATAAAATTGGGTTCCACAGCACATTCAAACAACAACGGACGTAATTTGTCTTCATCGCCTTTATGATAAGCAGTGAACAGACATCGTTCAATTCTACCAGCTTGTCCTTCATAAGAGAAGATACGAACCCAACGGCTTATCTTTTCCCACGTAACAGGTTCCGGTAGGGGAACTACCTCAAGACGTTGCCGTGCTTCTCCTGCAGCAGAACATGCAGCGGTGGTGACTGCGATTAGTCTATCTTCACCTTCATACCGACTTCCAACTCTAAGTCCATTTATTAGTTTGGAGACATCCTCCCCACCTTCTGACCCGTGAGCACTGGGGATGTGTCGTGCGACGTGTTCAAGAATCGCTCCCATTACCTCTTCTTCTGGGACACCACCTTTAAGCAACAGCGCAATTGCCTTTGACATTGTCCAACGGTCTTCGCTTAAAAGACCTTCTCGGAGCAATTTCTTATGTTCTTCGGCACGGCGGTATGTCATATCACCGGGTTCAATCCAGATTTCCTCTCCTCTGATATCTACAGGAAACGTTCGTAGATCATCACATTCGACGTGGAAACATCCACCACCTTCTAAATCAAAGCTGCGCCTATGCCAATCACATGTGAGGATACCATTTCGGATTGTGCCTCGCGTCAACGGGTAACCCATGTGTGGACACTGGTTATCAGTCGCATATATCTTTCCGTCTTCGTTAAAGAGGGCAATGCTGCGTCCTTCACCCATTTTAATTGCCTTCGGTTGTCCCTCAGGCACTTCGCTTAACTCGGCAACTTTCACCCAACCGAGTACTTTATTTTCCATAGTTTTGTTCCTTTTGTAATTTACTGATTTAAAAATGCCTTAACTTCGTATGGATGTTAATGACATATCATAACTATAACATATTGTGATTAATTTATTAGCCTGTCACTATAACTGTAAATACTGCGATACTCGTTAGTTAGATTGAATCGTGTAACTATTAATTTGGTTGATATATAGTGAACTTTAGAATTAATGTGACATTTAGAGATGTAGAAGGGAACTCAGATTTCTTGACTATCTGTGTGTTTCGTCGCGATTCGGAGATCGCTCCTACAGAATATAATACCAATTCTAAATAAATAAAATCACATTTTGAGACTTTAATAAATCCAAATGTAAGAGGCGCAATGAATTGCGCGACTACGAACGCATCCGATATGTAAAGTGTCAATACTGGCGGGGAAACCCCGCCCCTACGATGTGCATCAGGCGACAAATGTCATAAGAGCATGGTGCCTCTCCGAGACTTGTGTCCTTGTGGTATGGTCGCGATTCAGAGATCGCTCCTACAGAACATAAGTATCTTAATTTAGAAAGTTCACCATAAAATCTTTTGTTAGTTTCAGAAGTTTTGAAAAAGATAATATAGGATAATATGAAATCAAAATATTTACTTTATAGTAAACTGCAACTTATTAAAACGTTGTGCTAAATGGACTACCTTGGGTTTAACTATTTCAGGATCCTTACCAGATAGTGCATCAACGATACAGTCTGCGATTTCTGGTGCATCCTTTGGTGTCATTCCACATCGGGTGACCTCTTGCACACCAAGACGTAGTCCGGAAGTGCCAACTTCAGGTGATAACGTTGCAGCACCTGCAATTATGTTGCAGGTCTCCAACTGATTTGCAAACTCAACTCCTTCACCAAAAGCGTCTACAATTGGTATCAAGGTATGCGATGCTGTATAACCAAATTCTGCACCTAACATCGGTACACCGCGATCTGCTAATGCTTGTCCTAATGCCTTTGCATTTGCTACAATGGCATCCGCATGTTCTTCCCCGCATGTCATCCATTCCACAAACGTACCTGCTAAAGCTGGCAACCGATTCAGATGATGGTTGCTCATAAGTAACGGACAGAGGGTGTCTGCGATTCGCTCAGCAATAGATTTGTCGTTAGTTAAAATCATACCCCCTTGCGGACCTGCGAGAGTTTTGTGCGTGCTTGAAATGATGACATCCGCACCTTCTTCAAGTGGAGATTGAAACCGTTTGCCTGCAATGAGTCCAATGACGTGTGCCGCGTCGTAGATGAGAAATGAATTCGGGTTTGCCTGACGTATTGCACTTTTCAGTTCAGATACAGGATGTGGAAATAGAAAAACCGCAGACCCGATGTTAACAATTTTAGGTTTGTGCTTCTCAATAAGTTTGATCGTTGCTGTAAGGTCTATATTTGACCGAAGACCATCCCACGGAATCGGAATTGACTGTAGTTCTATCTTAAGTGGTGAAGTAGCGAGTTTGTGTGCATAACTATGTCCGTCATGAAGTTCCAATGCTATATCACCCGGTTCCGTCAGCGCGAAAGTAGCAGCAATCCCCGCTAAGTTCCCAGAAAGCGGACGAAAATCAACGTGTTTTGCATTGAACAGTTCTTTTGCTAATTCCTGTGTGTATTTTTCTATCTCTGCGATATAACGATTGCCTTTATAACTGCGTTTATTTAGGTCAATTCCGTGATAGTTTCCGTATCGCCGCGCTAATCTCTCGTCAAAGAGTTCTTCAACCAGAGGTGAAGGTGTGTTTTCTGATGCGATGAGATTCAAGCAGGTTTCTCTATATTGATGGTGTTTATTGAGTAGTGAAGTGAGTTTTTTAATTTTCTGGTTCGGGTTCATTCAGAGGCATCTCCGGTAAAGAATGTGGCAATAATTTGGATAGGTGATGCATTATCTCGTATTTTGGAAAGGGTTGAAACTTATTAAAAATGCTTGATGAAACTTGCGTTCTATACAAGAAAATTAACGCTTGCAATAGATTAAAGTTTCTTAATTTCTGCAGTTTGTAGAGTGGAATATTGTCTGAAACAGGATTATCAGAATTATCTGTAATGTAAATCACTGACTACACAGGAGGATAGGTGGGTGGAAAGTGAGCATAATCTGATCTAAGTATTTACAATATTAATAAGTTGAGTTTGATAATTGATTGAACAGTGTTGAAATTAATCATGTTAAAATTTTGGCTGATATTAACATTATTTTCGTTCAGAAGATTCAGAGTTTTCAGAGTCAAAGGGAAAATGACACAATTTTATCATGTGCTATAAACCTATATTCTATCTGGGTTTTAAGGGCTATTATGACCTATTAAGTCAAGAATGACTCTGAAAATTCGGATTATTTTTCCCAAAATATAATCAACGGATTTTTAATGTGGATTCAACCGATTTCAAAAGTTACTTATTCCAAATTCGCGTAATTATAGTAAGTTTCGTAATTACTTCTACACTTTGGTAGGTTCGTTTTCCTAACCAAGCCATAAGCGTCAATTTAGGGCGTAACGTTAGTGTATCTGATACACCTGTCGCCCCTCTGGGGCTTACTATTAGTAGGAAAAACGTTTGCTATACACCTGTCGCCTCTCTCCGAGGCTTTAGTGTGTATCTCGGAGGTCGTTATACTTGCTCCGACCTACGTTAATGTAAGAGGCGCGTGAAGACGGGCGAGGTGACCTCGCCCCTACCCCTACGGAGAATGTAAGAGGCGCAATGAATTGCGCGATACGAACGCGTTTTTTGTTAATGAGAAGTCATTATTTAGAAATGGTATAACTTTACAGTTTATCTACAGTATATGCCTCCAACAATGTCTCATCAATATCAACACCGAAACCTGGAGCATCATTGAGTGTGAAGGTTCCATCGCGAGGGGTAGGACGTAAGCGACTATAAAGTTCATTTTCAACATCATTGCGAGAGGGACCAAACGTCTCAGCCATGCATGACATTGGTAAACAGGCAGTGAGATGTAATCCCCACGGTGTTCCTGCTTGATGCAACCATGTTGGGATGCCGAGTTCCGCTGCTTCGCGTGCGATGCGGAGGCATTCTGTAAACCCGCCAGCCCAACTCACATCTGGCTGAATCATATCTGCTGCTTGCCATCGTAATAACTCTCTGAATCCATATCGAGTGAATTCATGCTCACCTGAGACAATCCATGTTGGATCAATCTCTTGGACTAACTGTGCCATACCCGCATAATCGTCAAGTGGTATTGGTTCCTCAATCCACTTTAGGTTAACATTCCTTGCTTCATTAGCAAAGCGGAGGGTATAATCCACATTCCAACGAAGATAGATGTCTGCCATGAGTTCTACATTTGACCCAATAGCATCGCGTGCGTTGTGTATCATCTCAAGGTTTTGGTCAAAACCTTCTTCACCTTCTGCGAGTCCGTTTCTGAGGGGAAGTTTGCATGCGGTGAACCCATTATCAGCATAAAAACCGATATCAGCACCGGTTGCATACGCTGGAATCTGAAGTGTCGGTGTATCTGTAAAGAGACTATAGACAGGTGCGTCCAAAATCTTACCACATAAATCAACGAGGGCAAGTTCTAATCCGCTTAACGCATAAATGACAAGTCCGCGTCGTCCATAGATAGAGGTGATGTGATATAGATTTTCCCAAATTTCTTCTACATCAAGCGGGTCACGTCCAAGGACAAAGTGTTGTAGGTGTTTTTCAATAATCAGTGCCCCAGCGAGTCCTCCTCCACCGAGACCGTATCCTTTCAAGCCTTTATCAGTTGTAATTTCAACTATTAACGCGCCTGCTTGTGCTGCGAAAGGTCCACGCCAATCAACATGGACATTTTTTAGTTTTGTCTGTCCAGGGATATCACCTTTGGCAAAACCGAGTGTTGGCATTGCACGGGGATTTAAATTAACGTGCCATGTCCGTATAGCTGCGACAGTGTGGCGCGTTTTAGTGCGTGTTTTCCATTGTGTGCTGAGTGGACTTTCGTTTGTATGCATAATTTATTTTGTATATGTCTGAACCAGGATTTTCAAATCAACGGTATGAATGCCATTTGAAGATTAATTTATTAATTCGGTAATTTTGGGAAAACTCCAGTGCGGTTAGGAAACCGCACCATAAGCGTCAATTTAGTGATTCTTGTCCGTTTGAATTGCTTGTTGTCTGAACCAGGATTTGCAAGATTACAGGATTTTCAGGATAAGAGATTGTATGCCGATGTTCCTTTGCAAAAGGTAGTCCTTCCTCCTGGACAACGGAATATATACCCACTAACTCCCGATCCTGGAAATCTTGGTTCAGATAACATATATGTCGAAGGCTGCTTTGCTTGCTTCGGTTTACAGGACTGTATGTGAGCATGCGGGCGAGGTGACCTCGTCCCTACGGCATGTCCGAGGCGCAATGAATTGCGCGACTACGAACGCGGTTTCTCCTTAAATTGACGCTAATGGTTCAGTGAATCAGACATTCCACAAACACCCTATTATCCTACTAATTTTGGTTCAGGCAACATCAACGCGGTAGTGCATGATAGCCTATACCACTGAAGAATCCGACTACCATCCAGATTCCTACCATGACATATTCACCAAAGATTAATCCGAATGCGACTGGTCGAAGCCTACGATACATCAATGGACCGCCGAATTTTAGTGTAATATATTTCAGCATCCAACCAAAGAAAATAGATGACCAAAGGTGAAACGCAGGATAGGTAGCACCTAATAGGTATCCTATTGGATGTAGGGACCACCAGACAAAACTCTGACGCATCCATAACATAAAGCCTGTGAATCCAGCACCGGCAATCATACTATAGACTTCAAGCCAATTTGTTTCAATAGGAAATTGGATAACTTTATTCATTCGATTAAAATATCCGCGTGGAGCACCCACATAAGACCAACTTTGTAAGAACAATGCACCTTTGTCATAAACCAGTGTTAAGGATGCGTATACAGAAACAAGGATGGCGAAGATAATTGAAACACTGAGTATAGGAACAATGCGCTGTCTGACAAGATTGACTTCATCTGCTGCCTTAAAACTGTGTAGGAAATTCGGCATCATAAATTCTCCCCAATCTCGTAGAAAACTCCGCTGAAAACTGAGAACAGCAAGACTTTTTTGTCCCATTGCAGCAGATCCGACTGTAAAGTTCATATAGTCAGATGGAAAGAAAGGTGCTTGTACAAGTAACAATCCACCGTTTACGACCATCCATGATAATACAACAGAGGTAATGAAGATTGAGAGAAGTGTTACAACAGCAACCCATCCTGTAATACCAGCAATCATCAAGAATGCAACAAGTGTAACAAACCCAAGTAAGAATCCGAGTAATGCTAATCGATACGGTATCGGTTCATCTGAATCGTCTATCAATCGTCTTTCGCCTGAAGCATCTACTTGCTGACTGGACATACCGAATGTTTTCCTAATAATTGATTTGATATGTTCACGTCCACCCCAGAAAATGGCAGGGACAAATATAAGATACCCTCCCATTACCTGTCGACTACAACTTACCCAAGGTCCTATCCCGAAACCTGTTGCATTCATGATTATATATTGTAGTTTGAAAAAGAGGAAGAAAAACCAGAGACTAAACGATACTTCAAGTGTTAACAGTGCGGCTACACCGATAACAGAGAAGTATATAGCAATGTTCATAGCGGGCCACATGCTGAGTGTATGCCAAGGTTTTTCTGTAAAAGCACGATGAATATTAAATATCAACGGTATTTCCGGTACATTGGGAAAATGTGCATGCATGCCGTTAAGAAAATGGATGAGTAGAGGTAGTGCCATGCCTACCCACAGCAGTTTGTTTTTGAAAAAAGCATTGAGAAGGTTGCCGTGTTCAGGTTCGGCTGCCAGTTGTACTGGAATTTGAACTAAGGGAAATGAAAACCGTTCGCGCTCTATCCACTGTTTACGGAGGATTGTGCAAAGACATATTGTCGTGAAATAGAACACGAACACAAAAAGACCCCAGATAAGTAGCGGTTTTATCCAAGGTGACCAAGGCACGTTTCCTCCCGATGATAGTCCTTCATAGAAATCTGTCACCGCATGTATGTCAGTTACCACTAACCATTCTGGGATATGGGGTTGAAGTGTCTCTGCCCAATCGTTTTCAGGGGTTGTGAAATAACGTAGTGCTACGAGACAAGGAATCAGAAACTGCAGCAATCCCATTGAAGGGATACCGACAGCAACAATGATCATCATCCAGATCACCGTTAATTCAAGTGCAGAGAAAGAAAATCGGTTGTTTCGTGTGAGAAAACGTAAGGGAAGATTGATTAAGAAGACAAGAAGTAGTAATCCGAAGATTGAACCGACAGGTAGGTGGTTTCCTGCTATCCTTGAATTTTCTAAAAAATAGTTATTGTAGGGGGTGATTGCACACATAGCCCCTACTAAAAAGAGACCTACAAGGATAGCAGAGAATCGTATTTTTGGGCGGCGAGGCATATATGAAGTTTCCTACGATGTATAGCAGTTCATACATATTTGATGAAATGAACTGTATGGCGCGGTGTTAAGCCGATTTCTTTATACCGCGCTACACCTGCCACCTTATACCAAATTCTAATAAATAAACCACATTTTGAGACTTTAATAAAGTCAAATGTAAGAGGCGCAATGAATTGCGCGACTACGAACGCGTTCTTTGTTAATGAGAAGTTATTATTTAGAAATGGTATTATATTTCTTTTTTATTCACCTATAGGGTCATCCCGAAGGACAGGATTATACAGACAAAGTTCAGCATCTACAATTCTACCGTCGGGTAAAGTATAGGCATTTGGTGTGCCTCTTCCCCACGGTGCTTTCCACTCTTTGCTGCGTTCTTTATCTACTTCTTGTTGTTTTGCGACATCCTCCCACGAGAATCCCTCCATGAGTTGTTCATGTAGAGATGCTTCTATGTCGCTTACTTCAGATTTACCTGTTAGATTTTCAAATTCGTCGGGATCATTTTCCAGATCAAATAAGATGGATTCATCCTCAGGGAAAGCTACGTATTTATAACGCGGCGTTCTCAACATACGCATTGGTCCGGTTGTTTGTGTTGCCCAATATTCGCTGATTGCGGTATTTCGCCAACCTTCCGTATTTCCTAACATTAGGTTGGATAGATCCGAACCGTCTAACCCATCGGGTATAGGTATATCTGCCCTTGCACATAACGTTGGAAATAGGTCGTTTAATTCCACAGGAGCATTGACACGTCTACCGTGTGTATCTTTTGAACGGGTATCATAAATAATGAGTGGAACTCTTGCTGCAGCTTCATAATAGCTGGATTTCCACCACTGTCCATGCTCACCTGCCATCTCACCGTGGTCAGTAGTATAAACGATAATTGTATTATCTAATAGACCGTCGCGTTCTAAGATAGTTAGCAAATCACCAAGACATTCATCAAGGAATTCACAGCATGCATAGTATGCCGCACGCGCTTTTCGTGTTTCTTCCTCTGTAATGTCAGTTGTATTAAAGCATTTTCGCAGCCCCTCCGCATAGCGATGCGTTTGTTCCAAATGTCCTGGCGGGATATTAGGCATGTCCACATTGTCAGGATAGTATTTATCAAGCAGCCTTTTCGGAGCAGTCAACGGAAAGTGCGGACGACTGTAACTTGCGAGCAAAAACCACGGTTTATCTGCGGGATGAGACCTTATATATTCAATTGTTTCTTCGTTAACCACCCGTTCTTGGAGAAGGCTTGTTGGTATTTCAGTGACACCAGCATCTTTTGTGCGATTACGGTTACCACTTAACGGGTCACGTTGATGTCCCGCATTCCCGCGCAAGTCACCGTAAGGGCGTGATTGGAAACCGTTGTTTTGTTCTTTTCCACCAAAGTGCATTTTTCCAACAAGGGCAGTTGAATAGCCGTGTTCAGCAAAATGTGCTGGTATTGTCAGATGTTCAGGGAATAGGATGGAACCGTTATTCCAAGCAGAGCACCGATGTGCATATTTACCCGTTAACATACACATTCGTGAAGGTGTACAGAGTGGAAATTGACAATATGCTGCATCAAAATAGTTGCCAGATTCGGCAAGCCGATCAAGGTGCGGTGTTTGGACAATATCGTTCCCTTCACATCCGATAGCATGTGGACTGTGTTCGTCACTTTGAAGAAATAGGATATTCGGTTTTTGTGCCATACTACAATATTATCTCCTTTTTCTGTCATTATTTTATCAGACAGAGGTTTCTTGATGATGAGGTTTCTTGACAGATTTGTTATAAATGTGAATGCTGGTTCAGACTATAAACAGTATACAGGCTAAACATCTATTCATTCCGATCAAAGTATTAACCTTAAGTTAATCTCAATAACATATAACAACAAATTCGTATACAGGTTGTTAACCATCAGATTTTGAGTATATAGCAATAAGAACAAAACAGGTAGTCTGCAAATTCGCAGTAGGTGTTTTGAGTTCTATGGGAATACTGCTTTTATAACCTCCATCCGCTTCTTGTGCTTTTGTCAGATAGGATATTGCGACGCGGCGTGTATTGAGTGGGTCATTGTATGCAGCAAATGCCATAATGGCTGTAGCAGTTACCTCTGGATCACTCGGTCTACCTTTAAATCTGGGAAATCCACCGTCTCTGTTTTGAAATTGCTTTATCCAAACAATCTGTTCATCAAGATCGTAGACATTTTCATCATATTTTCGGTCTGGTGACATGCCCTGCAATACCCAAGAGGTCACATAGATATCCGACTGGGTTCCACCAGGGAGATTCCAGACGTTCTCAAAATTATTCTGTTCAGCAAGCCATTCTAAACTTGGAAGAATAGGTTTAAAATGCCTTTCTGTAAAACCGAGTTTTTTGAATCCGACAAGTGTTGCGGAAGTATAAAGAACATGTCCTGGTCCCTTACTTTTGCGTCCCCAACTACCAATTGGATTCTGTGCATTTCTGAGCCACTGTAATCCGTTGAATTGTGTATCCGCATCTGCTTTAGCATTTGCCAGAGCAATGAGTGCAAAAGCAGTGTGCGCGGTATTGTTGTTCCAACTACCGTCTTCACTTTGCTGGTTTTTTAGATATCTGACTCCACTCCGTATAATACGTGATCCGGTACCCCATCCCGCATCAGTCAATGCCCAAATAGCAAGGGCAGTAACTTCTGCATCACTTTTTTCACCAGGTAAAAGGGGCCAACCGCCATCTCTATTTTGATGCTTTATTATATACGATTTTGCATTTTCAATAGTTTTATAAATTGAAGATTCCATCAGTTGCTTTTCTGGTTTCTTAATCGTTACATCCGCAGATACGGTATTTGTTACATCAAGACAGAGGAGAAACAACAGTAACAGACACCATACTAAAATAAACGTTGTATTTCGGATTTTCATTTTTTCACCTATCATGATAATTTCGATTGATGGTTTATGATTATCTACCGTATATTATATTCTTAGGATTGTGGTTCAATCACGACTTTATATACGCCTTCATTACCAAGCATATCAATACCCGCTTCCAATTGAATCAGTGGAAGATGGTGTGTGATCAATTTGTGTAACGGGGCACGTGTTCGCTGAAGAAAGTCCAATGCTGTCTGGAATTGTATTTGCGGATACGCCCAAACACCGCAAACGTCAAGGTCTTTATTACAAATTTGATGTGGTCTCACCTGTGTTTCACCTGAATCGGTGTAGTGACCAACTTCAATGACTTTACCACCTCGCCTAACGACATCCAATGCTTCGGAAAAAACGCCAGGGATGCCTGCACACTCAATCGCTATGTCTACACCAACATCGCTTGTGTGGGATTGAATCTGTTCTATACGTTCTTCTGGTGTGGTATCACCAACATTTATTACCACGTCTGCTCCCATCTGCTGTGCCATCTCTAAGCGGCTATCAACGAGATCGGTAGCAATAATTGTACCTGCCCCACTATCACGCAACACTGCAATAACAAGGAGACCGATTGGACCACAACCTAACACGGCAACACTGCTTCCAATGCTATATCCATCCCCTACCTGTGGTAATCCGGGTGCACAAGCGCGTTCAACAGCACGTGTCGCGACAGCCACAGGCTCTGTCAAGACAGCAATATCCTTTGGAATGTCATCAGGTATTTTATAGACCCAAGAGTTCCCGTGAATATAGGTGTATTCAGAGAATTCACCAGTCAAATATGGAGGCGATTCGCTGTTGCTGAACCCATATATAGTTCGTCCCGAACACAAGGTAGGTCGTCCAGGCACATGTAAACAGTAATAACATCTACCGCAGTTTTTTGATCCGGGTACCACGGTGATACGGTCACCCTCTTTGATGGGACCACCCATTACATTCATAACTTGATTTGCATCTTTGCCGATTTCTGCGACTGTACCAACGACTTCATGCCCTGGGATGACGGGAAACTTCAAAGCAGTATGTCCAAGATACATGTGCTTGTCGCTGCCACAGATACCGACCTTGTCTACTTGTAGCAGGAGGGAATCATCGGTAAGTGTGGGTTTATCAAATTCGCGGATTTCTATCTGCCCGGGTTGGAGCATCACCGCCGCTTGAACTTGCATAGTTTGTATTCCTTACTTATTATTCTATGATAGTTTGTTGATACCACTCAACTTGCCCAAAGTGGGATTAAAACCTTTGTCAGTTGTGCTAAACTCTCTAAATTATGTGCGGGAAGAAAATAGTCTACATACGGTAGTGCAGTTCTGATACCACGACATATCGGTTGATATGTATCACTTCCGAGTAACGGATTGAGCCAAATGAGTTTATATGCATGTCGATTCAGCATCTCCATAGATCGCCGTAGCAGATCGGCATCACCCCTATCCCAACCATCGCTGATGAGAATAACGACTGAACGATATGCCGAAAAAGATGGAGCAAACTGACGACAAAATTCTAACAGACTTTCACCAATTTTTGTGCCACCTGACCAGTCTGGAACAATATTTGCCACTTCATTTAATCCCTCTGCTAATCCTTTCCGTTGAAGTAGTCCTGTAATGTTGGTCAAGTGTGTGCTGAATACTGCTACCTCTACTTCTCTCAACTCTTGCTGCATGCCGTATATAAATTGGATAAGAAATTTGGCATAACAATCCATAGATCCACTTACATCACATAGAAGTAAAATTTTTGTCTTTTTGATCTTCTGCTGTTTCCGCATGAGCGTAATCGGTTCACCTCCGTGTGCAAGGCTTTTTCGCCAACTTCTTCTAAAGTCAATTACCTTCCCTTTTTTGCTGAAAACCTTTCGTCTACTAAGTCTTGTGGATAAAATCTGTGCTAATTTTGCGATAATAGATCGCGCTCTCTTCATGTCTTCCTCAGTAAACTCACTAAAATCCTTCTTTGTTAGGATTTCTTCCACACTATATGCGATAGGGTCGTCTTCTTGTCCTTTCTGATCATCTTCCTCATAATCTATCCATTGTTCAAGGATATTATCCTGATCATCTGCATCAGAAATATCTTGTAGTGCGGAAGATTCTGGTTCTTCACCACCTGTATCAATGGCGTGGAATTCGGGTCGCGGGTATTGCCAAAATAAATTAAAAGCAGTGTCAAATGTCTTGCGGTCTGTTTGGTTAGCAATTAGGTTCGTGCGTGCCGTATGGTAAAATGCTTCTTTTTCACTTATGTCAATTAACTGAATACTGTAACACCAACTGAGTTGATTAGTTGTTGTGACATTAATGTCCATCTGTCGTAGCAATCGGCAGAAGTCATTCATCTGTTGTAGGAGAGTCTGTTCACTCATTTTCATTTTTTAAGTAGTCTATGAAGTCGTCAAGTTCTTTTGATATTTTGTTAAACAACATTTCTATCTTAATGGCATTTTGTTCAGTTTTTTCGTAGACCAGTTCTTCGCCGTAGATATGATTAAATACATGTCGAAATTCTAATAACTCTTGCAGTAGTTCTAAAGTTTCTTGTGAAATCACAGGTTGACGTTCATCCTGTTGCGCCGCCATTTGCATAAGTAATTCTTTATGCCACCTGCTTCCATCAGGTATATGTAAGTCAACATCAAGTGCAATTCGTCTAAAAATACTTTCCATACCTTGGTAACAATCAACAAGATTCTTGGCAATTGTTGTCTCTATTTCTTCTCTGTACTCTATGGGAGTAGTTTTAATCTTTTCTAATCTTGCACCTATTTTTTCTACAGTTTCTCCGATTTTCTTTCGTTCATCGGAAATACGCTCAAAAAGTCCGATTCTGTCCACTTTATAGATTTTCCCTTGTTCAATATAAATAATTTGGTTCTGAATTCGTTCACGAAATAGACTATTACAATTCTCAAAATCAACTAAGTTAACTTTAAATAATCCACTAATTTCTTCAGCTTGCCAAAGGGCACTAAAATATCTATCGGCAGGTATTCCCCAGACTGCAATATCAATGTCCGACCATTTTGTGAACCGGACCTTATCCACAAGCGAACCAAATATCGCAACCTTCGTAGCACCGAAATCTTCGTAGAGCATGGCTGCTATCTTGTGTGCGGTTTGCCACGCGCGCTGCAGCAATGCTTTATCCACTTTCCGATTTTGAAAGTGCTGGTCAAGACGTTTACGGTATTCCTTGAGTTCTTCTGGTGATAGGTCTTTTGCTGTGCGATGGGTATCTGTGGGTTGGTGCATATCACGATCTCCTATGAGAATAGGATAGCATGATACGGTTTAGAATTCAAGAAGAGAAATGAGGCTGAATTCCATAAACATCTACAATGTCATAATATCCCAAGTTTTATCAAGTTATGGCGTGCTCGAACAGGTTGTTCAGCATTCATCAGAAGTGTTTCAACTGTTCCACGACCTATAGACGTTTGTCCCTGTATTTCACCAGTTTCTCGGTTCAAGAAAAAATGGACTTCCCAATTATCTATTCTTGGGTTGAACAATCTTACATTAGTTTCTGTGAGCGAATCGTAACCTTTCTGGCGCGTAGCTTTGTGAGCATTACAATGTGAACAAGCGAGGGCAAGATTGTTGGTTTCTGTCTTACCGCCCATAGATCGGGGAAATATATGTTCGACTTCAAATGCAGAAGGTGAAAAATGCTCGGGATAATGACAGTATTCACATTGACCTGCAGCGCGGTCCACGATACTATCACGAAATGGATCACCTACACGCAAAACTCACCTCTTGCTATGATATAAGTCGCTTTTCCAATGTTTCCAGATTTCGGATTTGTAGTGCTTGTTCTTCAGCAAGGAGGGTCTCCATTTCCTGTTTCGCTTGAGATTCTAACTGTTGTTCACCATTCAATGCCAAGAGTTCTGCTAAGCGTTCCTGTTTATCCGCAGGAAATGTTTCAAAACCAAAACTGGGATGTCCATTTTTTATCATTTCAGCTACGTCTTTGTCTGTACTCAAGACCTTGCCTGTGTCTGCATCAATGGCTATCTCTCCGACTTCTGTGGTAGGGACAACATTTGTAAAAACGGGAACTGTCCAAATAGGATGAACAACTTCCTTAAAGATAGGTTCTCTGACGGTCAGACATCTACCAGCATGTTTTTGTAAGAAAACTAAAGCAGTATCTCTCACCTCATCACGTTTGAGTTGGAACAACACAAGTTCTTCAAGAGAGGTATCATACGCTTGCGCTTGTTGTGCTAATTTCTCATAAAGATAGTCTGGTAACGAAATTGTTAGTGAACGCATGTTTAGGTCTCCTAAGGAAATTAGGATTGCTTTTGGACTTAGATTCCAGAAATTCCCTGAATAGGGGTTGCTTCGATGTCAGTGGGATGGGATAACAACGCCTTTTCAACATCAATAGGTAACTGAATTAGGTAAAAACGGTTAGCAGTGTAGGCATAATCCTCGCCGCTTTCATCTATAACGCGGATATAACCGTGAGTCGCTGCATCATCGTCAGAAATGACACGATACACTTTTCCTACCTCAAGAGACGCTGCGTACCCTTCGTTATTAAGACATAGACCGAATTGTGGAAATTGGTTATCTTTTGTGTCCATTTTTAATCTAAAAACGGGAGTTTCATCTTAAATTCTCTCTTACCGATGTTGTCAACTTGATACCAATGGAGTTCGGTAAGTCGGACTGAACCATCAATTAGACTTACGTATGCTACTCTCTTTAGCTTACGCTACTTACCTTGACCGTACTGACGTTGTAACCTCGCGTGATTTCGGAGACAACTACCACGACCAATTGTTTCGATTTGTTTGATTTCTCCAACGATTTCAAAATCCATGCTGATATATCTTCTCAATTAATATTGAATTGTAGCACACCTGTAGCGATTTTTCAAAGTGAAATTTGTCAAAGAAAAAGACGGGAAACCGTTCATCTTACGGCCAAAAGTTATACATCGGCTGTTGTGTTATAACACTAATGAGGCTCCAAATTCCCCCAACGATAAAGTCCCCTAACATCAACCCAATAGCAAACCGCACTAATTGGCGCGATGCATGGTGACCACCGATTTTCAAGACCGACCATTTTACAACCGAACTTACCAACATACAACTCCACAAATACCGCATTCCCCAATCACTTGAAACGACATACCCTATCGGGTGGAAAGGAAACCAGAAAAAACGTGTCCGCATAAACATTAAAAACGTCGAAAACAGCAGCCCGAAAACAATTCCTCCAGTAGCATAGAAATTCGGTTCTGTCGGATAATACAACCAACGTTGAAGTCCACTAAAGACCCGTTCACCGAAACCAATGTTCCAACTGCTGCTCCCACTCATATTCAATGCACCATACGAATAAAAGAGATAGAGAATCACTGAGAAAACCATGATTGAAGCAAATGCTGAAACGCCAAGTAGTGCATAGAACAACCGTCTTGGTGCAATGCTGGAACGTTCTGATAGTTTGAATCCTTCTAACTGGTGTGGCATTGGGTTGCTTGTATAACTCCGATTGAACCATCGGAATAGTGTGAACGCAACAAGGTTATTTGTTCCTAACATGCGTGTGCCAAAACTATCAATTAGAATATGATGGTTTGGCATGTTTTCCATTGCATGCACTGGAAATCCTTGCTCAGCACGCATTCGCGTTAACACCAAAACGATGATGAAATAGATCGCGAAAAACAACGGTATAAGCCACAATGACATACCGATACGTTTGGAAAAAATAAAGAGAAATACAAGTCCACCAACAATACCCCACAAAGCAAATCTATAGGAGAGAGGTTCATCAGAATCTTCACCTGTGCGTTGTCTTGCAATTCGGAACACACCTCGAAAATGACGTAGGTTCAGAACTAACACAGAGATAAATATACCAATGGCAGCACCAAAGCATTGTCGATCTATATAAGGAAAACCGGGTAGGTTAGAGAGTCCAACAGCACTTGAGAATACTAACTGTGCTTTATAGAAAAAGAAGAAAAACCAACTGGAAAAAGAAAGATCAAGAGGCATCAACAATCCTAATCCAATGACAAATGGATAATAGGACATACTGATACCACCGATGGCATTCCACGGTTTTTCTGTGAACAGGTGTCCAAATCCTCTCCATCCACCGATACGTTTTATTGGTAGGGAAGGGATTGTAGGATACAGAAAACTGAAGCCGTTGAGTATAGCGATAGACGCAGCAATTCCGAAACCAACCCACATGATACGGTGGGAGAACAGCGATTTTGTATTATGCGTGACATGAAAGGCGATTTGTGTAATGGGATAGGCAAGTCTTTCACGTTCAACCCACTGTTTCCGAAGGATGACGTTGATACACAACATAACAAGAATAAGTGCTGTTATGAATAGTGTCCAAGACAATATTGGCACCATCCATGCTCTTATAATTTCGAATGTTGTCAGGTTAGTTGAGCCTGTGTAGTATCCTGAAAGTGCTTTTGAGTCGTCTACAAGGAGCCATCTTGGAAGGTAATCCCAAAAGAGTTGTTTCCATTCGTTTTCAGGGGTAGCGAACCAGAAGGCATGTCCGACGGTTGTGACGAGAATCGTCATTAGGGTAATGGAGGGAAAAGCACACGCAGCACTAAGCAGAATGTATACGGTAAGCAATTCCGCATCGGTGAGTAGACGGATACGGGTGGTATGTCTAACAGCAAGATTGAACAGTGTAAAGATGAATACAACGAAGACGACATTGTAAAACGGTACAGCGTATGTATTGAGGGCATAGCCGACGAGACCTATTTCACCAGCGATAATCCAGTAGAAATTAAACGGAATCAACGCAAGCGTAATGATAACAGATTTCCATGTGACTCCTTGTAATTTCAGGCGTTCATCCACTATCATGTCGCCTTACGTCTCGCTCAAAAAAGCGACGAATGTATCTAGTTCTTCAGAGATATTTTCAAAGAGTTTGCCAACTCGTTTTGCGTGTTTTTCTGAGTTGGAGTAAATTAACTCATCACCGTATATGTTTGTAACTCTGTGTCGGTATTTTAACAACCGTTTTAATCTACGCTGAGTGACATCAGAAATCACAGGTGGACGTTCCCTACGACCAGCTGCCATTTGTGCCAATAAATTGCTATGCCATTGGCTTCCATGCGGAACATGTTTGTCAACTTCATTAGCAATGCGTTCAAATATCTTCTCAAAACCGGTATATACTTCGGCAAGGTCAGCAGCAAGTGCTCTTTCTATAAATTCTCTCGCGTCATGTGGTAACACATCAATTTTTTCTAATGCTCTTTCAATTCTCTTTACAGTTCCTTCAATTTTCGTCAGTTCATCAGAAATACGTTGAATAAGTTTATCCCGATTAACAACGTAAACCCCTTCAGTTTCAGCATATAAAGTAGTGTAAGCGTTTTCAATTAATTTATGAATATCTGATACATCTTTATCAATTGGAATTGCTTGGTTCAAAATCCGTTGACGAAAAAGACCATTCGTCGACTCAAAATCTATGAGATCAATTTTGAATTCAGTAGTTAAACCTTTAGTATCCCAAAGTGCATCAAGACATTTGTTATATGAGACTCCCCACACAACCATATCAATATCGGATTTTTCAGTGAAACAATCACGTTCAGTGAGAGAACCGAAGACAGCGACTTTCGACGCCCCATAATTTTGATAAAGCACAGTCGCAACCCGCTGTGCAGCTTTCCAAGCACATTGGAGTAATGCCTCATCAACCTTTCTATTTTCCCATTGATGCCTAATGCGTTCTCTGCATTTCGCAAGTTCAGATGAAGACATCTCTGTTGTTGTAGTTCCGTTAAACATTATCAAACCTTATGTTCTTTGAACTTTTCGTTTTATGAAATTCTCACGGTTGAATTTCATCAGCATATACGTCCTCTAACGCATCTTCAGGCAACGGTTCAGGGCTATTTTTCGCAAACTCTAAAGCCTCTTCAAGTTCGTTTGCAAGTTCTGCCTCAAGCGTCTCAAGGTCTTCTTGTGTCACACCTTCATCTTCGGTTAACACCTGAGCAAGTCTTCGGATAGGATCACGTTGTCGCTCTTGTTCTTGAACTTCTTCTCGGTCACGATAGGATGTCCCAGGATCTCCGATATGGTGTCCACGGAACCTGTATGTATCGCAATTAAGTAAAGTCGGTCCGCCACCTTCACGAGCGCGTACAACGGCTTCGTGTGCTTCAGCGTACACCTTGAGAACATCGTTACCATCCACGGTAACTCCCGGTATATCATAAGCAGGGGCACGCACAGAGATATCCTCTACACGTTGATGTTCATGTTGCGGTGTTCCCATCCCAAAACGGTTATTTTCGCAAACGAATACGACAGGAAGTTCCCACACAGCAGCGAGGTTAAGGGTTTCATGGAATACGCCTTGGTTCGTTGCACCATCACCAAAAAAGGAAACTGCTATCTGATTTGTGCCACGGATTTTTGCGGAGAGTGCTGCACCAGCTGCAAGTGGAATCCCCGCACCAACGACACCGTTTGCACCAAGAATACCTGTTTCTTTATCAGCGATGTGCATAGACCCACCTTTTCCCTTACAGTAGCCAGTTGTTCGGGCAAACAATTCTGCCATCATGCGGTCACGTTTGCCACCCTTCGCTATGAGATGTCCGTGTCCGCGATGCGTACTCGTGATGTAATCGTCATCTTTTAAGTGTGCACAAACACCCACCGCTGTTGCCTCTTCACCAATATATAAGTGTAGAAATCCGGGAAGTTGACCGCTTTGATAAAGTGTTCCAGCGGCTTCTTCAAATTGACGGATTTCCACCATCTTGCGATACATAAAGAGCATCTGCTCTTTGGACGGTTTTGACATAATCCCTTCCTAAAGTTATTATTATGTTACAAATTGCATCAGAAACTAAAATAAACTTTCCTTTATATACTTAACACTATTTTCATCAGTATCCGACATTGGGACGATACATTCAGGCGAATCATTTGCTGGACGATTAACGAACCGAGACACGGGATATGCTTCCATTTCCTCATCAGAAAAAGGAACAAGCATAGGTTGTAGTGTCTCTGATGATTTTTCATCGGGAGCAAGCCACTGAGCATAAGCATCTTTAGGCAATATCACAGGCATTCTGTGGTGTATATCTTCCAAATACGGGTTAGGCGGACAGGTTATGATTGTGCATGATTGGAGAGGCTTATCCATATAGTTTGCCTGCCATTCCTCCCATAATCCTGCAAACGCAAACGGATTTTGCGATTTGAGACGTATATAAATGGGTTGTTTGTTTTTTTCACCAGGAACCGTTTTCCATTCATAGTATCCATCCGCTAAAATAAGACATCGCCTCCGTTTGTAGGCACTCCGGAAGGAAGGTTTTTCACTCAGTGTTTCTGACCGAGCATTTATCATTCTACTTCCTATTTTTGGGTCTTTTGCCCAAGATGGAATTAGTCCCCAATGAAACAATTCGATCTTATTTTTATCACCATTATCCTGCGTGTTGGTAATCACTGCTACATCTTGTGTAGGTGTGATATTATACCGTGGCGTAAACTCCATTGGCAGTTGTGGATTATCAAATATTCCATAAAATAAATCTGGGGCACTTGCGAGGGTAAATCTTCCACACATTTGCTATCTCCTTTTGTATAAAAGGGTTCAAATTACCCCTATTTTGAATCAAGTAAACCAACTCATACGTCAACAATTTCAGCGTCTATCTATTTCGGTTGTGGTACCAAAATGTCGTCTCTCCAGCGAAGACGGAAAGAGGGACGGACAAGTGCTTCTGGTGACTGGAGCGTCAAGCCACCGTCAGCAGTTAGCACGATACCAGTAACGAAATCCGCCTCATCAGATGCTAAGAAGAGGGCAACGTTTGCAATGTCTTCAGGTTTGCCATACCGTCCGATTGGGTAGCAATCTCGTGATGCCTGATCTTCTAATGCATCTGCAGCGAGCGATGCTTCACCGCGTTCTCCTACAATTTGTCCGGGAGCAATTGCGTTAGCCCGGATACCTTCTCTACCATAGTCCAGAGCAATACTTCGCGTCAAAGCATTCAATCCACCTTTACCTGCGCCATACAGACCAAAACCGGGGTTTGTAATTGTTGCATTGACAGTGGAAATAAAAACAATGTTACCACCACCGTTTTTGATCATTTCAGGTATACAATATTTCGCTCCGAGCCACGGACCACCCAGCGTTACTCCAAGACTTTCGTTCCATTCTTCGGGTGTGAACTCAATCGCTTTTTTTGTGTAGGAGTGTGCAGCATTATGAACCAGTGTTGTTATTTTTCCGTAATTATCTAAAGCTGTTTTGACGAGGGTTTCCCATGTTTTTTCATCTGCGACATCACCCATCACAGCAACCGCTTCTCCACCAGCATCTTTAATACGGTCAACCGTTTCGGTAAGTTTTTCTTTTCTGTGGCGTGTATTAACCACCACCTTGGCACCTTCACAAGCAAATTTATATGCAGTTGCGGCACCAATACCACCCCATGCAGCACCCGCAACAATTGCTACTTTACCTTCCAGTCTCATAAACTATCCTTTCTTTATATATTTTTTTATATCGACTAACTACATGCTTCCATTCCGTAGATATCCGTTAAGATACATATTTGTATCCAAAATCATTCAAGACAATCCGACAACTCTATGGGCTATACAATTGTATTGTTGGATTCCAGTGACAAGAATAAATTAATCATCTTCTTTTAGTAATCCCATCATCTGCATAGTTTTTTCCATATCTTTTACGGATTCCTCAGTTTTATCAAGTTGCATATAGGCAAGTGATCTACCAACGTACGTATCTACGACATCTGGTCGTATTCGTATGGCTTCGTTAAAGTCAACTATAGATTCCTCAATTAACCCAAGGTTGTACTTTGCCATTGCTCGACAGTAATATGCTTCGTCACAATCCGGCTGTATTCGTATGGCTTCGTCATAGTCTTTTATCGCTTCCTCATGCAATTCAAGATTGTCCTTAGAAATGCCCCGATAATTGTAAGCATCAACGTGGTCTGATTGCAAACTAATCACTATATCAAAATCATCAATAGCTTCTTCAAAATAATCTAGATTATACTTCGCTATTCCGCGATTATAGTATGCATCAATGTTCTTAGGATCCATCACTATAACGCTATCCGCGGCTTTAATAGCAGCTTCGTATTCTTCGATATCTTCATCAGAATCATCAAAAAAATCCAACATTGTGGGAACATGGATTTCTGTATCATCTGGAGACAGGCTTTCACCTTCAGGACTTGTCAAACCAATCACACCTGGTAGATTAGGTATTTCTTCTTCTTCCTCCATTAACCACTCCAATAACATTTGCCGACGATCACGTGCAACAAAATTATTAGGGTCAGCACGTATGGCTTGTTCGTAGTCGGCAAGAGCATCTTCATATTCCTCATGTTCTTCTTTTAGATTCGCACGATAAAAGAAGGCATTGCTTCTGTCAGGATCCAATCGAATTGCTTCATTATAATCATCCAGGGCTTTATCATATTGTTCTAAACCATGATATACCGTGCCTCGAATACAGTAAGCTTCGCTATATTCTGGATTAATTTTGATTGCAGTGTTACAACTTATCATGGCTGCTTCAAAATCATCCATACATCTTAATGCCATTCCACGCATTGTATGGGCTTGAACGTAGTCTGGATTTAATCTGATTGCTGCATCATAATCTAATATGGCATCATCAAATTCACTTAATATACTTTTTGAGATCCCCCGATAATAGTATGCTTCAACATAGTCCGGTTTGAGTCTAATCGCATTTGTAAAATCCTGGATTGTCCCTGGGATTTCATGTCGACTTAATTTTTCAACTGCTTGATCGAAGTAAAACTTAGGGCTCCTTGTAGGTTCCCTTCGGTTATTGGAACGTTTCTTACGTTTGTTTTTAGGTTTTTTAGCCACAATTAACATCTCCGTTATTTATTCTATTACGAAAGCATGTTTCAAGTTAGATGTCCTCATTAACTATCATAACATATTTATTGTTTTAATGCTATAATACCAATATTAATTGAAGGGAGAATTATCAGTGAATTCAGCGTTAAATAAATGGCTTGACAACTGCATTGAAAAACTTAACGCAGGTGAGTTGACTGAGGTTGACCTGAAGGATGTAGTTAATGCCTTGAATTCAGAAAAACAACTCATCCTATACCTCTATTCCAAATCAACAAATCTACGTTCACCACTCGGTGCGTGGGCATTATATGACCCAACAGCACCGGATGAACCCATACTCCCATCGCAAGAACCTCCCTATGCTTCCGTGCTTGATGCTGTTCGCGATGGGTGGCGTATAGTCCAATTTCCGCGCCCCGAACTTTACAGTTTTTCAGATGTTGAAAACGCGTATCTCAGTTTTGAATTCATATTAGAGAAAATAGTCTGAGGGAGAAACCTAATGTTAAAAGTTGAACCAACATTAAATGATGATGATGTTATGCAGTTTATACACAACGGATACATCACATTAGAGAGTGTCATTGATGCAGATTTCAATCGGGAATGTGAATCCATTACTGGAGGACATCTACATGAATATGTCCATTCAGAAGATTTTCGCAGAAATGTCCTGCTCCATCCAGAAGTTGCAGGTGTTATGCGATCACTTTTAGGTGATAATTTCCTCGTACCGACGAATGCACACCATCACCTTTTTGAAGCACCACACCGTGGACAGACATGGCATTCCGATGGACTCACAGAATATGGATACGGAATAACCCATCTACAATGTTATTACTATCCAAAAGAGGTAAAAATTGAGGATGGTCCAACGATGATATTGCCGGGTTCACACTTTCGCCTCGTGGACAGAGAAGCAATTGCACATTATGGTGATATTTTGGGTCAACTATCGCTTACCGTTCCTGCTGGCACTGTCGCAATGACACGGTACGGCATTTGGCATAAAGCAGGACCAAAACTTAACGCTGATAGGCGCGGCATGATTAAGTTTTCCTATTTCCGAACGACAATGCCTAAACGGGATTGGGTGCGTGAGTCTGATGATATTCCACCTTACCAACATAAGGGAAGACATCCGTATGTGACAGAAGTGGAATCTTACCGAGATCGGCAGAGGGGTCAATATACATGGAATTGGATGTGTGGGTTAACTGACGTAGAAGAGGATCTTCCACCAAGAAAGTTGTTTAATAGCGGTATCCCATTGTCGGAGATCTCCGTTTAGTCTGTGATAACTAAAGACACACTAAACAAAACGTTGAACCAGAAAAGATGAGTCTGAACAATTCACAAACTTTTAGTACGGAATATATGTTATCTGATCTTGGAAATCTTCTGGTATACTTGCCAGACATATAAGTTCAAGTGTATCTATGATTTCTCGGTAAGATACTCGCGGACGTAATAACAATATCCCTGGAATATGTCTTCCGTTTTGTAGGTGTTTACGCAAATGTACTGGCATTGTACTTCGATTTGATGAGATGAGAATATACATTTCATGTTCCAGAAATTGGAGAATTTTCTCATCTTTTGTTCCGATTGTTGGAAAACCTTCACTCCCAATTACATTAACGTCAACCTCTGGTAATCTGCGTTTGATGCCATCACGAATTGCATGTGGCATATTTTCATCAAGTAGGAATCGAATTTGGATGTTATTCATTATTACTCTGAATAATATCCTTGTGCTTCAAGTTCCGCTTTGATTTTCATGAGACGCTTGATACCGGGAGTGGGGTTCTTTAGTTGTTCCTCGTAAGCAGCCTCAGATTGCTCAATACCTTTTGCAATATAGTTATCAATCTTCTTTTTATTGAACAGATAGTAGGTTATCGTGGCATAAATCTGCTCTAATTTCAGGCTTGGATAAAGCCGCTGAATTTCCCTTGGGTCTGCCCCTTTAAGAAATTGCTCAATAACAATTTCTATTCCAACACGTGTTCCCTTTATCCTAATTGCTGTTGGGTTGATGAATTCAAACATGTTTTCAAGTTTCATGTGGTTATCCTTTTCCACCAATAAGAAATTGCGGATTGATTTTAAGCATTGGTGTTGACTTAATTGCATTGTTGTAATTATACAATTTCACGATTGTACTTGTCAATTGCTTCCATGGGATATCCCAGAGCCATTCAGTTTTCGTTAATTCGTAGATATATGTCGTAAAGTCGCGCCCGGTAAATCAACGGTATGAATGCCATTTGGCATTCATCGGTCGCTCCTACAGAAGAAGGTGTGGGGTGAAGACGGGCGAGGTGACCTCGCCCCTACGATGTTGCCTGAACCAAGATTTTTAGGGTAATAGGTCGCGATTCGGAGATCACTCCTACAGAAAATGAACAGTTGTTAAAAACAACAAAACTATCATGTAAATAACATAAGTCGTTACTATTTATTCTTCATCTTCTGTAGAATTCAAATCTTGCTCCGGACTTTCCTTTGTTTCAATGCTGCTCAATACACCAATAATTGCAATAAGATATCCAACTGCAGTTAGGAACGTTCCGTATTGTGGATTGTATAGTAATTCTCCATTCATTCTTATGTCAAGACTTCTTCCAAGGAAATGGATTAAGAAGATACAGAAACCTATACTAATGCATATCAACATTATATATGTTGACCAAGATCGCCACGGAGATTGTCGGATCAACCTATATATGCAAACTCCAGTAATGATTAATGCAGCGATAAAAGAAATAATAAATAGGTTAATTCCCGTGTTATCAATAGCAAACGACAAAACAAAACAGAACAGTACACTAACACCCCCAATGCTGAGTGCAAGTGTTTTACGCCAAGACATTTGATATACCTGTCGGTTTGCAACATATACAGCAAACCCAATAATTGCTAAAGCAAGGAAAAATAGTAATGATATACCGCTGATTCTCTGGACAAAGGAGAATATGAAGTTAGACCTCCACATTAGAGGAAAAAGACTGAAACCGATAAATATGTCAACAATAATTGAAAAGAATAAGAGTGACAAACCAGATATGAAAAGTGCTGCTATTTTAGATGTTAGGTACCATTCGGTATAGCGGCTTAACATAGAAAAACTGAAGCAGACAATTGTTAAACCGATAATGAATAGAATTGTAACCAGTGTGTCTTCGCCACTGTTAGCAAGTAAAGCACCTGAACGATCATTTTCCCACGGTAATCCAAAAGAGAAGAATGCTAAAATTCCTCCTACCAATGTGATTAAATGTGAATGTTGTTTCACTCCTCTTCTCCTTGAGGATCTACTTCGTCATCTTGTTCATCAATAGATTCAGTATTATCCTTAACTTTGGGAAAAAACCTTACACCAGCAATAGAGAGAAAAAAGCCGACTGCAGTTAGCGATGCACCGTATTCGATATATCGTAGATTACTGAAATGACCGGGCAAGACGATAAGAATACCGATGATACTGCTAATCAGAATAAGGATTCTGGAATGCCATATAAGGATGCTACCAATAATAACTAAAGATGCAATTAAAGCAGTAATGACAATTCCAGAACCATCAGTGGCACAAAGCCAAAATCCCGATCTGCTATCCTCCCACGGAAGACAGAAACAAAAAAATGTAAAAAGACCGCTACCAAGTATGAAAAACCGTTGATGTAACTTCATTTCTCCATTCTCTTTGTATTAACAACTGTTGGCACAACAGAACAATAAACTACAATTTACTTGATATCCGTAATTATTTGATCGTAAGTAGGAATGTTGCATGCCCCGATAAATGCAAGGACATATCCTATAATTATCCCGTACACACCATAATGAAGGTTAAATACTTTTTCATAATTCAACTCAGTTAGTTGATTTCTCGTTAAATTTGTACCAGCCATTACAGTTAGGTAAGGTCTGTATTCAGTTTCTATCTGATTTAATGAAATAATAATGCTAAATGCTCCAACAACGCAACAAATCAAGACAATTGTTCTGAATATTCTTGAGGTCTTCTTTACTGACATGTAGATAGAGATAACAAGAATTGTAATTGCGGTGATGAGTGCAAGTGTTGCAAAACTAACCTTTGTTAATACCAACCGAATACCTATTGTTTTCAAAATTGATGAGCCACCTATTGGGAACGTGTCAATTACTATCCAAGGTATAAAGAAGCACAGAAGAACCAATAACCCACCTGCAAACATAATATACAGTGAGTATTGTCTTATTATTTTCATCTAAATACCAATTAGTTGAATTGTCTTGGTTTATGTATAAACCTTTTACAAATCAGTGAGTATATTACCGTTTAATTCTTTGTAAATCTATCTTCTTGGAATAAACTCTTACTCGTTATCGTCAATTGCAACATCTGATTTAGGTATTTTCCACGCACCGAAAAGGACAACAATAGGGGTGGGGTCTCCCCGCCCGATTAGAGGCTCTCTTTCCTTCTGGGGCGAGGCAACCTCGCCCCTACGATGAAGATATGATATTCTGCAAGAGTTTAAGTAAATGATATATGAGATAGACTGTAGTATACTAACGTGCACCACATGCCTGCAAACACGCCTGCATGTGTCCACGCGATTCAGCAGCGATTGTGCAACACTGTTCCATACTATATTCTCTTGCACCAATAACTTCAAGGTTTAACGGACCTGTATAACCGTTTTCATGTAGCACACGGATATATCCGACAAGGTCAATGTCTCCTCGTCCGTTTGCTTGTAGTTCAGGGGCACCAGGACCGCGTTCCGTACCCTTACAATCACGAATATGTACGTGTTTCACGCGTGAGACGACAGCCGCAATCGCTTCCACAGGATCTTCTCCTGCACGGTGTATGTGTGATGGATCCATGTCAATACCGAATGCTGGGGATGTAATTTCTTCCATCACACGGAGTGTTGTTGGTGTGTTGTAGATACTCGCACCGACGTGTGCCTTGACGCATAACGTAACACCGTAGTGTTCCGCACGTTCAGATAGGCTACCCAAAGAATCGATGACCGGAGCCCATGCAGATTCATCATCAGATGAACCGCCAGGACCGCAGTTCACAATTGGAATGCCGATCTCAACAGCTGCTTGAAATGCCAACTCCATTCTCTCAGGATCGCGTGAGGGTTGCTCCATTGCCAACAACTCAAGATCATATTCTTTTGAAAAACGTTTGATGTCATCTGCAAGCTCCTGCCAATTTGCAAGAACAAGGTGCTGGCTCATTCCGTCAATAGCAGAAAGTTCAATGCCATCGTAGCCAGCCATTGCAATGTGTTTGAAGGCGGTTTCCATATCGTAACCGCCAAATAAAACAGAATTTGCTCCTAATTTCAAATGTGATTCTCCTTCTAAAGTGTCGTGATACAAGTGTTCTCTTACAGACCACTCAATGTAGGCAGAGGATGGGGACGGACCAAGATTCCTCCCTGTTCATAAGATTCCATTGCAGCCCATGTGTATTCAAGCGCAGCGAGAGCATCTCTACCAGAGGCGCGTATCTTCTCTTTCGGTACTTCGTTAGTAATGTCTTCTAAAAACGCATGTATCCTTAGAGGGAAGGTTTGTGAAAAGTCTTTGATACCCGATTCTGTTACAACTGGTTCTCCACCTTCAGGTGCACCGGGGGCGGACCAGAAAGTGACCTTTTCGATACAGTTTTCAATGCAGAATGTGCCGCGTGTGCCAGCAAGTTCAACACTCCACCAACCACCAAGTCCGAAGGTCGCATCTCCACGTTGACTGAGTAGGTAGCCGATACAACCGTTTTCAAACCGAAGATGAATACTGTTTATAGATACCATCAGGTCACCTTCACGGCGACGAAAATGAGGACGTTCCATAAATGCTTGCACATGTGTCACGTCGCCGCAGAAATGACGCATCACACTGAACGGATGTGATAGAAACGCTTTCACGTGAAAATAAGGAAAACCGTCAGATCGGGGTGCATTAGAGTAACTATAGTTGAATTCTCCACCAGCAAACCCCATCTTATGCAGAATGTAAACCATTTCTCCTATCTGTCCATTGTCAATATATTTCTTTGCTTGATCCGCTGGGGGTGTAAAGTAGTGATTGAGATTACATGCAAGGTAGAGATCTTCCTCTGTTGCCTTCGCAACCATTTCACGAGCCTGTCCGATGTCATTTGAGATCGGTTTTTCTACGAGCACATGTTTTCCTTTGTCAAGTGCTTCCATTGTCGGTTCATAGTGCCAACTACCGTTCTCATTTCCACCCGTAGTGACATCAACAATGTCCAAATCGGGTTCTCCATCAATCATATCGGCTAAGGTATAGTATGCCTTCACACCGAGTCGTTCTGCTGCGCTGTCCGCTCGTTCTTTCACTATATCGCATACCGCAACAAGTTCCGCTAAATCATCATTTGCGTGGCAATTCGCATGATTATTCCCAATTCCACTCATGCCAACTACGCCAACTTTTAATGCCATTTTTTATTTCCTTTCAATAGGTGAAAATACAATAAATATAACTCTATTCTATATGGTTAAAGGTGCTTTTGTCAATGAATATATTATTGTTGTCTGAACCAGGATGGACAGGATTAGTTTCTCTCAGATAAATGTCTTTCCTTAGTTTGACATTATTTAAGCAATCCTGAAAATCCTGGTGCAGACAATAGGTGAGATTTAGTGGAAGGATAGCAATTAGGTCTGTCATAGTACCCACTACCTAAAGGTAGGGGTTTGTGCTTCGTTGCGGACAGCCGATCTGAGCTACGTCTTACATCTGCTCCACTTTAGGCAGCTAAGCCTGCCTGTTTGATATTGATAGCAGCGTTTATGTCTCTGTCGTGATGGACATCACAACTTGGACATGTCCACTGTCTATCAGAAAGAGTTAGGTTATTGTTTTTGCGTCCACAGTTGTTGC
>JAJDWI010000131.1 GCA_022825665.1 Candidatus Poribacteria bacterium | reverse complement strand
TAGATAAATATGGAATAAGAACCGAAAACAGTGCTATAATTTCTTGCATGGGCGATCGTCCTTTCAAAGTTATTGTTTGGTTTTATATAACTTTAGGACATCTGCCCTATTTATTCAACAAATTTTGGCGAAGGTATTGTTGTATAATTGGGTATTCAATACAAATATAACACAAGAATATTCTGTGAAATACGCATTCACAGTGATGTAGGAGAACAACAATGGCATTAAAAAAGATCATAAACCCATATATCGTTATATCTCTAATAAGTGTTATCGTAGGCATTGCCGGATTATTTCTTTATGCCCAAAATCAGCAAAAAAAGATACAAACACCTACAAAAGTATATAAAGAACTAACTGAAGCAGAAGAAACAATCGTGAAGAAAAATATAAAAGCTATTGCACAACAACAGAAAGAAAAAGAACATAAGAAAGAGGATAAACCACAATCCACTGTTGATGATACACCAAGGCAATATGACAACCTTGACAATCTTCCTGAATTTACTCCCCCCAAAACAGTGGTTACAAATACAAAAGCGGATGTTCCTGATATAGAGAAACTCATACAGAAAGATCCGAAAATGGGAATAATGAAATCAGGTCCTGATTCTGCAATTGATCCCAAAACTATATTTAGTCAATTACCTCATCTTGTAGGAGTACAGGGAAATGGTGAAGGCACTACTATACAGATTAATTCAAGGGAAGATTTGGAAAGAGTCATAGCACAATTGGAAGCCAGTGATGATGCAACTCACAGGCATATGGCACAAACGTTAAGGAATCACAATGTGACTGGAGATGTAAGGATAACATTTCATACATCTGTACCGCTGGATCAGTAGGTCACGCGAGGTGCAAGTTCATTCCAAACATCACCTAATTCTGAAACCGCTTTATAGACAGGATAGATTGCATCCCACATCGCTTGTCGGGCAGCAATCGCATCTGCTTCATCACCCTCTGTAATGGCAGATTTGAGTTGTTCTCCCATCTCCTCTTGAATAGCAGCACATTTCTGTGTCAGTTCCGCAAGTCGTTGTGCCGTTTCTATCTGCCGTGCAACAAGTTCCGATACAGATACATCCATATCCTGCTCCACATCATAAGCACTGGGTGGAGCGAAATTGTGAGGTAACCTTTCCCCATCTGCTGTTCGTGGCGTATGTGTCGGGTGGATATGTGGGGTAACAGACAAATACATCGTCATCGGTTCATCACCCAGTACACGCACTTTGTGCGGTTGATCTGCCAAAGCAACGCACATCTGTCCGGGTCCTAATTCCTCAGTCTCACCATCAATCTCAAATTCAACGCGCCCTTCCAGAATGAGAAAAATCTCATGTCCAAGATCATGACTATGAAGTTGAGCACTCTGACCGGGTTCCATTTTTAAAAAACGCGAACGAATCTGTGGTGTTACTAACACATTACGCACATCTGAGCGATAGTCGTATACAGGAAATCCCATTAGCCTTCTCCAAATTTGCTTTTAATCTTAGTTTGTCATCTAACCTGAAAAATGTCAAGAATAATGAAACATATCGGGGTCAATTAGTTTTAAGGTGAGTTTAATAACAACGGTCTCTTCTAATAATTGAAACAAAACTATAATAGCAGATACTTAGCAAGGAACGTGATTGTCAATACTCTTATCCTGTAAATCCTGAAATCCTGCAAATCCTGGTTCAGACAAAACTGAAAACTACCCCAAACATACATGAAACTTATGGTTTCAATCTTCCCAAACACTTTCCTCAACTTTAAACACCTGTTATACTATATCATCAAACTCAAATTCAAAAAAAATATTAAAAAATGTATATTTTAACTTGACATTCGTTATTTACCTATGTTATAATACATGACACATAAAGTCTTTAATAGTGAGTAACCCAATTATGTTAACATTTTACGATACAAACATTCATAAAAAATTAAAAAATATATACGAAATTGCAGTCAAAAAACTACAAATCTCCCAACATATACAAAATGTACCAAATTTTAAATTTTTTCTCATGAAAAAACCGATTCTAATAACCTATAAACCCATACGGATGCTACGTTCAGAAGCAATGTACCAAAATGTACCACTGAACGAAATTAATGTACCATAAGGTACACTTTTTTACGTGGTAAATTCAACGAAATTAGATGAAAAATCATGCAACAAAAAGTAGAACCATACACAAATCAAAACCATCAACTTCTGTGTTCAATACAAGATATCAACACCAAAAAAACAGTCAATCATGCAAAACCCAAACCGTCCCAAAAATGCCAAATTAAAAAATGCAAAAACACACATAAAAACCCCAGTAAACCCAGACACATACTGGGAATACACCACCGTCCCAAAACCGTCCCAAAAGACGAAAACTGGGACGGTTTGAAGGATGCAAAAATCCGGAGAATTTAAAGAAAAAACGAGGTATATACCAACATCTTACAGTGGCAATGAAATGCCTCTGGACTGGAAAAAAAATGTTGACAAGAAATTACATAATCAATAACATATTAATCTAAGTCTACGCGGGAGAGAAACGATGCGACAACGCAAATTTGGTAAATCAGGATTGACCGTCTCCGAAATCGGCATGGGAACATGGGAACTCGGAGGACGCGAATGGGGAGACATAGGTGAAAAGGAAGCCGTGGATCTGCTGCGATACGCTTTCGAAAAAGGGGTTACTTATTACGATACCGCTGACCAATACGGTGGTGGTCGCGCTGAACGGCTATTAGGAGAAGCTTTCTCAGTACTCGGTTCAAGGGTGCTCATTGCCACAAAACTTGGATATGAACTGGACTCCGATGGATGGATGAGTCAAGGTGGTAAAGTTCCCGAATTCAACGCATCACGAGACTATATACGACAAGCAGTTGAAGGAAGTCTCACACGAATGAAAAGAGAGGTAATAGACCTCTATCAATTTCACGCGCCACCACCCGCAGAGATATGGGATGAAGCGTTCGGTGCTATGGAAGAACTCAAATCCGAAGGAAAAATACGCTTTTATGGGTTATGCCTCGGAAATGAAGCACAAGCACTCAAGGCAATAGAAGAAACTGGTATTACATCCCTAATGCTCACATACAATATCCTCAATCAAGACATGGCAAAACCTGTGATGGAAACTGCTGCTGAGAAAGGAATTGCCGTTGTAGTCCGTCAACCTTTGTCATCCGGGTTGCTTTCTGGTAAACTCAGCGCGGACACTGTATTCGCAGAAAACGATTATCGAAAAACTTGGTCCCGTGAGAAATTCCTCGCAGATTTAGAAAGAGTTGAAAAAATAAAATCAGTCGTTAAAGGAAAAGCGAAAAGCCTTCCACAAGCCGCACTGAAGTTTATTTTAGCAAACCCAGCAGTCTGTAGTGTCACACCCGGCATGATGACACCCGCGCAGATTGATGATGGTGTTGCAACCTCAGGTACATCTCCGCTTCCATCCGCCATCTTGAAAAAACTACGTAACAATTTAAGGTGACAGGACTTACGCATAAACGGTAGGCGCGCTTTGATGAGGATTAAGAAAATATTTCGGTAATTCTAATTTTCCCAAACCCGGTAGGTGCGGTTTCCTAACCGCACTGGAGTTTTCTCCATAATTACCGAATTAATAGATTAATCTTCATGTAAGCGCGCAAAATACCCACTATTCTGCTGAAAATTCAACCATTTTGTTCATAATTATTGGATAAATCATGGAAAATGCGTAAGTCCTAAAGGTGAAATAATTGAAAGTAATCGCAGACCTGTGTGTTGTACCGATGGGTGTCGGTGTATCTGTCTCAAAATATGTCACCGCTTGTGAAAAAGTGCTTAAAGAAGCAGGATTAAAGACAAAACTACACGCCTACGGTACTAACATTGAAGGTGAGTGGGAATCCGTGTTTGAAGCAATTAAACGTTGTCATGAAATAGTGCATGAGATGGGAGCACCACGAATTACGACTACACTAAAGTTCGGCACTCGGATTGATAGATCTCAAACGATGGAAGATAAGGTGAATAGTGTCCAAAATCAATTGCCTACAGAGTGATAGAACTTTTATTAAAAATTTACTTGACTTACTATGACATTTTGCTATAATAGCGTATAGATTGTATTTATCCATACTTTCAATATAAAAAACAACAGAGCACTGAATAACTTATGGAGGTTTTAATTAATGTTTAGAAGATTATTTGTCATAGGATTGGTTTGTCTGATGAGCCTTTCCATTATGACACTTACTACTGATGCTCAAACACCTGTTAATGGACCGTATCTTTGGATGATAGCGCATACCGTTGCTAATCAGGGAGGACAAGCGTCCACTGATGTTGATTCACTTGATGTAGCCAGTGATGGAGATGTGACTGAGGAGAAAGTTGCCAAAAATGGAGCAAGAGAAGGAGATGTGGTTGGTGATTATGAATGGACAACCGCGACTCTTCCAGGTGATGGTAACATAAATGCAATGCTCGTTAATGTTGGTATGGTACAAAACGGTGATTTAAACGATATTACTTCTTACGCGCTAATCGTACTAAAAGCGAATAAAGCACAAGGGAATGTAGATATGGGTGTTAGTAGTGATGACTCTATCAAAGTCTGGGCTAACGGTGAAGTTGTACATAAAAATGCTGTTAATCGTGGACGAGGAGCTGCTGGTGCTTACCAAGATCGGTTTAAGATTAACCTGAAAAAAGGGAATAATCTCTTAATGATTAAGGTGAGTGAACGTGGTGGCGGATGGGGTATGTTCGTTGGTGTCGCAGGTGATTATGAAACAGTTGGTATTGATGCTGTTTTGCCCGTTGAACCTGCTGATAAATTAACAACACAATGGGCAAAAATGAAAAATATTAGATAAGTGTATTTGATTAAATTGTGGTTTTTTGTTAAACTAATTAAGAAATAATCGTTTATCCTTATGATGAATATCATAATTAACTTTAACGGATAAATGGTATAGTATGAGTTATAGACATATTGATGAAAAACTAATGGAGGTTTTTAATGTATAGGAAATTATGTGTAATAGGATTAGCGTTTTTGATGGTGTTGTCGGTCTTACCGCACAGTGCTGATGCTCAAGAGACAATAACCGGTGAATGGCTCTGGATGATCGCACCTACCGAAGCAAACCAAGGTGGACAAGCTTCTACCGACATTGATTCCCTTGCAGTGGCAAGTGACAATGCTGTCACTGAAGGAATGGTGGCTGCACTCGGTGCCACAGAAGGTGATACAGTCGGAGATTATGAATGGCTCCTTGCTGAACTCCCCGCTGATGGTAATATTAACGCAATGCTTGTTGAAGCAGGTGTAACAGAAAATGGCGATATGAATGATATTACTTCTTATGCCCTCATTACACTCGTTTCTGCTGAAGCGCAGAGCGATGTGACCTTGGGTGTTAGCAGTGATGATTCAATCAAAGTTTGGCTCAACGGCGCAGTCGTTCATACCAATGCTGTAAACCGTGGACGTGGTGCTGCTGGTAGCTTCCAAGATACCGTTCAAGTAAACCTTAGAGCAGGGAACAACCTGTTAATGATTAAAGTCAGTGAACGTGGTGGCGGATGGGGTATGTTTGCAGGTATTGATGCAGATGTCACAACCGCATATAGACCCGCCGTCCAACACATCACAGGTGAATGGCTCTGGGTGATCGCTCCAACCGAAGCAAACCAAGGTGGTGCTAATTCTACAGACATTGACTCCCTCGCAGTCGCAAGTAATGATGAAGTTACCGAAGCAATGGTGGCTGAAAATGGCGCAACCGAAGGTGACAGCGTAGGTGATTATGATTGGATCCTTGCTGAACTCCCCGCTGATGGTAATATTAACACAATGCTCGTTGAAGCAGAGGTGACAGATAACGCTGATTTCAATGATGTTTCATCTTATGCACTCATAACACTTGTCTCTGATGAAGCGGTGGATAACGTAACGCTTGGTGTTAGTAGTGATGACTCAATCAAAGTCTGGCTCAACGGTGAAGTCGTACATACCAACGCTGTAAACCGCGGACGTGGCGGTGCTGGTTCCTTCCAAGATATCGTCACTGTTGACCTCAAAAAAGGTGACAACCTGTTGATGATCAAAGTTAGTGAACGTGGTGGCGGATGGGGTATGTTTGCCGGTATTGGTGCCGATGTAGAAACCGCATACAGACCCGCTGAATCTGATGTTGGCACAGCTGTTGAAGCTGCTGGAAAACTCGTCACAACTTGGGGCAAGTTAAAAGGTGCTAAGTAACACCATAGATTTGTAACAATAAATAAAGGACAGTGTTATTACACTGTCCTTTATTATTTGATTACTTTACAAATAATTTCTTCTACAATTATTAGAAATAGCATTATAATGATCGCGATCTTCTCTTAGCAGCCAACAACCGTGTCATTGTACCTTCAACAGGTTGTGCTATTTCGGGAGTTATCTCAGTCTCAACGTCTTCACGTGATAATACATTTTCCAACTGTGAATAGATTTTTGGATTAGACATCGTAACTGCGCTACCTTTTTTCTCTGTAAGACGAGTTAGGATTTGGGGAATAACTGCTTCAGATCGTCTTTGAAATTGTGCGCGTAGTTCTGACAAATATCCACTTGCAATGCTAAACCGACGCAGAATCATCTCCAATACAAACAGCACAACAGCAATAATCAGCAACGTGTGAGAAAGTGATTTTCTATTCTCAACTGGGATACCTGCAGCGTTAACTATCTGAGATGTTGTTGGTTCATAAATACCTCCAGTAGATTCAGAAAGCATCTTTAACAAGTCATTGTTAACATCAAAATTTGCATACTCAGCAGGATAAGAAAGTGAAAGTGTCTCTGTCCGTTTTTGTATATCACCATCCTTTTTCGCAGTAACAATATATGAACCACTATCTTTCATCTGGAATGTCCCAGTGTACCGTGTAGCACTTTCCTGCTGCATCTCAACAGATAGACTGTTACCATTCGGTGATGCAACTTGTACCGTATAGGTTGTGGGTGAGGTGAGTTGAGTATCAATAACAATATGTCCACTGCCATCACGAGATGAAACAATTAGATCAAAATCTGTTCCTGTCCCCTCAGCCGGCAAAGTCCAATTGACAACTTGCCCCCAAAATTTACCAAAATTTGACCACGAAATCCATTCTTTGCTCCATGCGGGTTTGACATCCGATGTCCAAGCGACAGATTTTCCCAATCCGTAATTCCAACCCACAAGAACTGGTTCATCTTTATGCGATTTGATAAATACCTGTGCTGCAGTTTTCTCTGCCGTTGCAACATATCCATAAAGGGGAGGCAACATATCAATACCTTCTAAAATCGGTATTGTTTGGTTAGCAATCTCTGGTTGAAACTGTTCCTGAACTATATAATTCTGCGTTTCTCTGACAGCCTCCATCAATACCTTTGGTAGTTCTTGAACATTCTTTACATGCACTGATCGTCCTATTCCAACGTCCTCAATCTCCTTTAGTAACGTTGTGTCTGCATCCCCAATACCAATAACGGTAATACCGATGCGTGCATCAGTAACTTCTTTCGCTATAGCAATAAATCCAGAGCGATCCTCACCAGATTTTACATCCGACAACAGAATAATATGTTTCCGTTTCGCATCGGCAGTATTGAGTATCTCTGCCGCCTTTTCAATCGCCGATCCCATCGCCATTGTCCCACCAGTTGGTCTAAGCCTTCCAACAGCGTCAATCAGTTTATCATGGTCAGAAGTAAGGGGTGAAATTTCCCGTTTATTTACGTCAAAACCCAATATAGCCGCCTGATCCTCATCCTCCATATTTCTAATCCCAGCACGTATCGACTCGATTGCCAGTTCAATCTTTTTCTGAGGACCAGCGTGGTTTGCCATACTTCCCGATGTATCAATAACAAACACAAGGGCAACAGTTTCTTGTCTTTCACGAGGTGTCATATCAACAGGTAGAATCCGTTCCAACGTAGTATCCGAATAACCTCCCGCACCGAATGACCTATCACCACCGATAACCACTAACCCGTGTCCTACGTCACGAATATATGCTTCAATCATATCCAACTGTTCAGACGAAAGTGTGTCAGCAGAAATATTACTAAGGATCAATACATTGTGATGTTGTAGTGCAACCAGATTTGTCGGTATCTCTGTAGCAGGAATCACATTTACGACAAAGCCATTTTCCTCAAGCACATCTTTTATCCTAACCGCATGCTCCAAGTCATCTTCCACATATAGAACGTTCGGTTTATCCTGAGTTTGCACCACACCATAAGCTTGATTATTTTCGAGGATTTGGTCATTGATATTTAACTTCAGTTGATATATATGGGGAAGGTCTTCAAAAACCTGTTGTGTAGGCAATGTTAACACATTTTTACCCTCTTCCACATCAAATTCAAGATCCGTGATTGGAACATCGTTATGATAAAACGTGGCTGACACAGTTGCTATACTGCCATCTGTTTCAACGATTGCCTGAATTGTAAAGGACTGTCCTTTTCTAACCTTGTTCGGCAATTGGAGTTCCTGAACCTGAACCGTATCTTTCACAGTATTTAACGGAACAGTCAATATCTCAACGTTACTCGCTGCAAACAGCGGCAAATAATCTACTACTACGGAATTACCTATGTTATGGATTCCATCGCTAAGCAGCACAATCTGTTGTTGGTAATTGTCCGGTAGTAGTTCAAGTGCTCGCTTGAGGGGAGTGAGAATATCTGTGCCATCACCTTCAGCGGTTGACTCCAACAAACCCGAAGTTAATATCGGTTGCTCGCTTACCAACCCCATTTCAATAAAGACGGACGCATCCTGTGCAAAACCTATCACTCCAAATTGGTCTGTCGGTTTCAATTTTGCTATAGCGGAATTAATCTGATTGATTGCATTTTCTTCTTGAGAGGGGGCAATACTATCGGATGTGTCAAGAAGAAATGCAACAGCGAGACGTTGTTCTCGGTTGGTTCGTTGCAGATTTGCCAAAGCGAGGATAACACATAGAAGTGCAGTACATCTGAGAAGGAAGGTAGTACGTCTTCGCCATTTGGCAGCAATGACATTTGTGCGTAACTGAATAAGATAGAAAATGGGGATTATCGCAAGCAGGAGTAAGAAAAGAGGTGATTGAAAATCAAACATCTGTTAATTCTACTGATGACCATCGGAACACTTACGCACTATTGAGAAACCAAATACAGATTTGGTTATCACCGATTGCTTACTGTTGATATAAGAGACAGAATCAAGATAGGAGATATGTGTAATTGGATATTCCATAACAAATGCAACAACACCAGATTTCAATTATTTTATTCTGCTTGAAGCCGTTCAAGTTTCGCTAAAGCCTCGGCAAGTGCCGCTTCAGCGTTTTCGGCGCGTGTTTCAGCAATTTCAGCGCGCTCAGCAGGTGTTTGCAACCACTGGGAAGTATTTGGATCGTATAACCGTAATACGTCTTCATGTTCCCCCAATTCCAAACCTAAGACAGTCGAGGGCAGCCGCTCATTTACAAAACTGATCTCTTGATATACGCCATCAATCAGTCGAAATCCGATAAAACTCGGCACAATCTGTCCCAGCGGATCGTAGATAAAGTATTCCTTTACCGAAAGTACAGAAGCGTAAAGATCTTTTTTCTTACCTATATCGTTAGTAAAAGTACTCGGACTGGCAACTTCCAGCACAAAATCAGGCGTGTTTGCTTCTTCCCATATCAGATAGGTATCCCGAAGTTTTTTAGCGACACCAAAAACCACAAACACATCAGGGGATATAGACTTTCTGGGGTTACCTTCCTCGTAATACATAAGCAGATTTCCTGATACATAAACATCGTCAGCATGTTGGAAATGGTGTTTTAGCATCTGAATATAATCTATCATCAGGTCTCGGTGTCTATCAGTTTCTGCCATAGGTTTACCGTCCGATTCCGGATAGACTATTGTCGGCGCAGACTGTATCTTTTTCTGCATCGTTTCATCTCCCAGTATCAAGTAATATTAATTTAGCGTTGTGTTCTTAAAGTATATTACAAAATAGGATTGATGTCAAGATTATGATTGTCAAGATAGCAGGGACCTGACTTCTATTGCTGGTGCAGTTCCTCAAAATAGGCTTCAGCAACTTGGTGTTCGGCTGTGTGCGTCAACCCATACCGTTTGCACAATGCAATGTATTCAGCGATCAAGTTACGCCGCCGATTTGGCGCAATTTCACCACCTGCCACCAGCATCGCTTTATAGGCAGGAATAGACGCTTTTTCTACGCGGGCTTTTACCTCAGAGTTATCTGCAAGTGCTAACGCTTCTTGGAAATAGTCAAATACACGTTGTGAACTCTCAGCGTCTAAACCAACATCTTCTGGAGATGGGAAACACCGTGGATGTAGATTTCGTTCCTCAACGTTATCGTGGAGAAAAGTGATATATTCCATAATCGCAGGTGTAGCCGCACTGTAATGCAAATGGACAAACTCAGTTAAGACTTCCTGATCATCAAGATGTGGATTCCAGATAAGGTGCGAGATTAGGTAATTTCTTAAGTCAGAGAATTCACCTGTTAACCCGTTGCCATTCGCCTGCATGAAAACACCTTTCGCATTATTCTGTAAGAAGTAACGGACGTTTGGTCCAATACTCCGTAAATTCGGAAACGGCAAATCGTAGGATCGGAAATTGGTATTGTAATTCCAAATCCAGATGTCATTACAGATATTCCCCCAAGCATTTGTATCCGCGCAAAATGCTTGATTTTGTTCACAGTTTGGGTTGTCAATGGCATGAAGCGTACAACATTCAATACTGCATAATTGAATCTGTACATTATGACGAGGTATAACTGTCTTAGGAGGTTTGCGAGTATACCAATAGGCAAGCGTTCCGATTTTGACATCGGGATATGCTTTTTCAATACGTTCCGCAACTGTATTAACGAAAGTCAACTGTGAACCCATCGGTGTGCCTTCTACCTCGTTTAGTTCCTCACACTGTTCACATCGGCAGTAGGCAGCAGTATCTGCTTGACTAACGCTAATGTTTGCGACATCTGGATTATCGGCAAGTCGTTGAATTGCTGTCTCAGAAGCCACCTCAATCACTTCAGGATTAGTGACACATAGTTGTGGACCACCACCGTGCGTATTTGTATCACGTTTTCCATCAACTAATGCATAATACTCTGGATGACTTTCACCGTACGTGCCATAGGGCACCAGCACATGGAACGAATGGTTGATAAGTTGTTGGCGAGTTTTCCCACCAAGTTTCTCAGCATCCGTGACTGTATTCACTTTACGTTTGGCTGCAAATTCAGGATCGTTTGAATTTTCGCGGTAGTAACTCCATCGAAATGAAAACGGGGGTTTGTATGAATAACTACCGCAAGGGATCGTCAACTCTGCAACTATTGGAATATAGGTATGGTCAGTGGTTAAAAACCGAATGCCGACCAATTCCTCAAGGAACTGATATACAGCGTAAAGTACACCGCGTGTTGCACCACCACTGATATGTATCCGTTCCTTTTCAACAGTGATACGGATCTCTTCATCATCCATCGTAGCAGACGCGTTTATAGAAACCTGTCCATCATTGTTGGCTGTGTTTTCGTCTGCTGTTCCAAGCGGCAACGCTAATAAAGCGGCTTGATTAAACCATTTTTGGAATTCCTCTGCGGAATATCTTTCTGTTTCTGTAGCATCATCAGAGATGACAATACGCCAATTCCGCATCGCTGAAACCGACAAATCCTCGCCAGATGATTGAAACTTGAGAGTCTTAATAGTTGACATAATTCTCTCCTTGATGCTGCCTTACCTCGTGCCCTGTCACTCGGCATTCGCATCTTCCTGATATTTCTGTTCATTAAATAATATAAAGAAAACTATCGCTGCAAGAACTGTTAAGACGATAGGCACCATAAAGATTTTCGACCAAGCGTGTCCACCATCTGGGTATGCAAAGTAATCATGCAAACGTCCACTCACAATATGTCCAACAAGCATACCGAGTCCGTTAGTAAAAAAAAGGAGTAATGCTTGTGAACTTGCACGGATGTCTTTCGGACTGAGTCGTTCAATTGCAATCATCCCGCCAACGAAAAAGAAGGAATAACAAATACCGTGTAATGTCTGCGAACCTACAACCAACCACACCGGTTCACCTATCGCAAAGATAGCGTAACGCACTGGCCACGCGAGAATTCCCAAAAAGATTGTGACCCGCATTCCAAGCCAACGTAGACATGGAAATAGCAACAGCATGAGTACAACTTCTGCAACCTGCCCAAGACTCATAGCAAAATTAGCACTACTCGGTGCTAACCCGACTCCGTGCTCTGCCTCAGTCAAAAACAGATAGGTCAAATTATAATAGAATGGTAATTCAATGGCAACAAGGAATGAGATAAACAGAAGCACTGCGAAATTCCGATTTGAGGTAAGTGAGAATGCCTCAAGAAATGCATAAGGATTTGTCGCTTCTTTGCTTGGTGGTGTATTCGGTAAGGTCAAACAATAAATACCCATTATGAAGGAAATTATAGCCCCAAAAAGAAGACAATCCCCAACGTGAGGTAGTGTCGAATCTTGTATTTCCCAATATCTGAGATACCAACTCAACCCCCAATTGATTGCAATCCATCCAACCGTTCCGAAAACACGGATATTCCCAAATTTGTCTGAATGTCCCATGTTGTGAAAGGCTATTGAGTTGGTTAGGGCAATAGTGGGCATATAAAGGATGGCGTGCAAGAAGATCATCAGCCACATCATCTGAAATGTTGTCTGTTTCCATGCAACGAGAAGACAGACACCGCTAAGTATATGTGAAATCGCAGCGAAGATTTGGGCAGGCATCAACCGATCAGCAACCCATCCAGCAATGATAGGTGATATAATTGAACCAATAGCAGTCGTTCCAAAGACATAACTTATCTGTTTGCCTGTGAACCCAAGGTTTACCATATGTCCTGCAATGAGAACTGCCCATGCACCCCATATCGCGAATTGCAAAAACATCATCCCAGATAGACGGAAAAAGGTAAGTGCGTCTGAAGGTCTTTTTGCCATAATACTCTCCATATCAATCCACAGTGAGTTGATACTACTATGTAGTTCTGTCTTACATACACCTATATCCAGTTTTCCATCGGTTCAGTTGACTGTACGATATGTGCACCTGCTTCAGCAAATTGCAAAAAAGCTGATTCAGCTGATTCTGTATAGTCCACTACATCAGGCACAACAACTGGAGATGTTAAGTCATCCATCAGATAGATTTTCTCTGCCAGGGTTGCATCAGTTCCCTGAATCTCCTCAAGTAGATCGCTCACAGTCCACGCAACACAATGGCTTTTTGCCTGTCCTGCGATGATAACACGATCATACGATAACAACATTTGCAGAAAGTCCTTATTCTTTCTATCAATCGGTTTGCCTTCTGCATCGTTAAGCACTTCTGGTCGCAGGACAGAGTAATTCTCTGTCAACGGATTCTGTCCCTTGGTTTCATAATGTGTTTGACTATTACGAGCAATTGCGTGAAAAAATATCGCTTCGTCAACAGCAGAAACTACCGCATGACCAATACCACCAAGCATAGCATGGTAGGGCCATATCGTTAGCGGATACTTTCCATCAGCGGTAAGGGTTTTGACATAATGTTCTCCGTATTCTTTGAGCCACGCATATTGATTAGCATTGTCCATCACACTGTCAACGACAGCCGGATTGACGCGCCATTTACCTGTTTCAATATCTTCTTGCGTGATAAGGGTCTGCAGTGGGATAGGATTCTCACCTGCATCATTAATCCAGAATATCTCATGGAATATCTGCATTGCAGTATGTGTATCCAATGTGCAGGCAATTTTACTGATATGTGGAAGGTTGCGATATATAAACTGACACAAACGAATGTTATCTTCAACAGCACCGTTCCCTGATCTGCCACCTACGAATAGTTCAAATTCCTGTATACAGAATGTATTTTGCACATCAACAAGCAGCAAGCACGTCCGAACAGAATCCTCAGATGCGGGAGAAATGTTGTATTGTTGTGCCCATGCTCGCGCCTCATGCAGCCGTTCTTGATAAGGTACGCGCCATACCTGTCCTACTTGTTCTGGATCAAAATGCTTAGGAATCGGAATTTGTGATGTTGACAATGTATTACTCATTTTTACATCCTTTTTCAGATTACATGCGTCTAATGTACATCACATAAAGGAATAATGATTTTTTTCTATCTTTTTTAATACGAATTAGTCTAATATGTAACCCAGATAGTGTTGCCGAAAATGGCTATAGGTGGACACTGTTGTCAGTAGTCATAGAATTGTTGTTATTTTATAGCACAGCAATATTTTTTACAACAAAAAACGGGGTCAAATTGTCTAATAGAATAAAAAGAAAATAAAGTTTATTACCACTTTTTGAAAATTAATGAATTCTTTTTAAGAATTTTTCGTTATTAAAGTGTTGGGATTCGTACATTTGAAGGAATTGTTGATACTCATTCCTTGTAAATTGCGTAACCCACGTACCAATGAGGTAAACAGTAATAGTATGCGTAGATCAAAAAAACGTCGTCCGGAAATGGAAGAGAAACTTGCCCAAGTTAACAGACAAGTACGTGAGGCACGCGGACGTTTGGGTTGGCAAGTTCGGCAAGCACTTGTACCTCTGAATATTCAAGAGAGTAGAGGTTTCTCTAAGTTGCAAGGACAAGTGCTCATCATTTCATATCATGCGCCTTTACGAGAGAGAATTAAAGGTGTGCTTGAATCAGAAAATTATCGGTGTGATGTTGCCCAAGGTAGTTCATGGGCAGTCGGTATGCTTAAGTTGATGAAATATCAACTTATAATTGTTGATTTCACGCGATACCGACGTTCCAACATCTTTACTTATGTCAAAAGGTATCAACCTGGTGTCAAAATCATCTCAATAGTCCCTGATGAAAGCAGAGCACGTGAATTGATGCGAATGGGGAGTTATAGTTTCTTAGTCGGACGCAGTTTTGATACAGAACAACTACGTACCTGTCTGACAAGTTCATTGAGATTGGGACATAGTGTGTGTTCTTTGCAGGCACAAGGTGAACGATGTAATCGTTCCTGTGTTAACAACTATCAAACTGAAGATGATTTTTTGGATTTCGATGATATCTCCGAATATTGATGACATTCCAGATTAGAAGTCCAAAGGACATTAAAATCATATAATGGCAAAAAACTTAGAGTTTAAGGTGCGGTCCGTGTCTCTTGAATCTCTTCTGCCAAAGTTGGCAGATTTGAAGGCGACGCACCGTGATACTATTCATCAAGTGGACACCTATTTCCAGAATCCGAAAGGCAGATTGAAATTACGCGAAACAGATGGATCAGATGAAGGGTGGCTCATTTATTATGAACGTCCGAATGAATTGGAATCTCGATATAGTATATATCAACTCAGCAAAATTGATAAACCAACAGAATTAAAAGAACTGTTGACTGCGGCATTAGGTGTAAAGACAATCATAAAAAAACAGAGATCGTTGTGGATGTTCAACAATACCAGAATACACTTGGATACCGTTGATGAGTTAGGTGAATTCGTTGAATTAGAAACGGTATTTCAAGGACAAAGCGAAACCGATGCAATTGAAGAACATCACCTTGTTAAAACAACACTTGACTTAGACTCAGCAGAACCGATTGCAGTTTCATATAGTGAACTACCTAAACAACAAGTAAATCTAATAGACACAAATTGAACGGTGCTAACTTTGATCGGAGACTTATATTATGGACTATTCGCGATATCGTAAAATTATAGAATCTGAAAAGGAGATGGATAGCGATGAACGAAAAGAGTTGTTAAGCATCTATCTGAGAACACCCTCCTTACCTCAGTTACAGGCTGCCCGCGCACTGTTGTTTGAGATCAAAGCAAAACTAAGTCACTGTGAGGCTTCAAGAAAGAAGTGCTTGAAAGCGATTCGGCACATGCTATATAAGAAACGGTCTGTATAGAAAGTTCCATGGGTTATGCAAGTGAAAAATACATGCTTTCTTTGTACTATTCCTACCCTATCCCAAATAACATTAGAGTGTTCCTAAACTTCTGATGTATAGGTTAATGCAGTTTTATAATATTCATATCTATCTTCCCTATACCCACTCTAAATTCACTATTTTCTTGAATTTTGAAGATTATGATGGTAAACTGATTAAGTTAGAAGTATGTTTACAAAGTCAATCATTTTATCTTCTTTTTCTAAGAGAGAAATTACGGATGAATGCTACAATCAAGTTAACGACAGAACAGATAATCGAATTTATTTATCAGATGCCTCCAAAAGAGAAACGCGCTGTCCTGATTGCACTTGCCGAAAAGGCAAGTTTAGGTCAGGAAGAACGAATGAAATATGCTGAGTCACAGGTCCGACAACTCTGTGCATCCCATGGATTGAATTGGGACACTATGACTGAAGAAGAACGAGAAGACTTTATTGACGACCTTGTTCATAAACGTGACATCACTGCCAGTACTAAAAGCGGAATCATCAACTCATGATGTCCCGTGAAGGAATAACCTTTCCCACCCATCTCCGTTGGTCGTTTTACGACATTTTCTGCAGGACGATATTGCTGGGTCATATCAAAATCAGCAGCAGTGAAGCGGGATACCGTATGTCCCAAATTCCGTGCAATCGTCAACGCCTTCAGAAATACCTCTGGTAAAATCACCGCTGAACCGAAATTCAGTACAACACCTCCATCTTCCAACTCTGTTACAAGTTGTGTCAATAATTGAAAGTCCGTAAAACTCGCTTTACCAATGGCTGCGCCGTCAGCCGATGGGTGTTGATGTATTATATCCGTTCCAATAGCAACATGCACAGTAATCGGAATGTTCAGTCGGTTTCCTGCGGCAAGCAAACTATATGTGTTATAAGGTGCATCTATCTCAACCAACTTTTTACCTAATACTTCACCCATTCCGATTTCAGTATCAGCAGCATGTCGAATTGCATCATTCATCAGTTTTCCTGTCTCTTCCCACATTCCAAATTTACCTGTCTGTAAGTATGCAGATACATCTTCAGAAGTCTCACCGATTAGTGCAATCTCAAAGTCGTGGATGCTGCTTGCCCCGTTAAAAGCGAAACCGGTTATAACACCTCGTTCCGCGAGTTCGATTAACAATGGTGATAAACCGCACTTGATGACATGTCCACCCATCATCACTATTACAGCCTTTTTCCGCTGATATGCAGTAACGATTTTGTCTATAAGTTCTATAAAGTCTGTTCCTTTGAGAATCTTGGGGAGGGTTTCTATAAATTGCGATAAATCCATCTGTGTATCTGGTAACGATGCAAAATCCTTAACAGAAACTTTGTTGATCCGATCTTGAAGTGGGTATGTCTTCACGGAGGACATGTCAATCGGTTTCAAGTCTTTTTTCATCTAATTCGTCCTTATCTATTTGGATACTATATATTATGCCGATAATAAACCAGAAAAGCAAGAGGGAACGGTGATGAAATATGTAATCTGCTAATCCGTAGACAAGCACAGAGATAAGAAAACCGCTACCACCGATAAATACACCAATTCCCCAAAAATCCGTTTCATTATTCATTGACCAGATTCGTTTCCAAATCATTATTATCATCCACAAAAACAGTAAGAGAGAAAGAATACCTTGTTCAACAGCGATATGAAGATAGATGTTATGCGCATGAAAAGGAACATCATGCAAATCAGATGGTGCATTTAATGTCGCTTCATGACGAAACCTACCCATGCCGATGCCAGTTATAGGATATTTCTTGATAAGTTCAAACGAGGCACCCCACCACTGTGGTCGTTCCCCCATAAAACCCATAGGTCTCTCTATCATCGTGTTGAAACGGGTCTTAATATGCCGTGGCATCAGAAATATAACTCCTGCAATAATTGCTATTATTAACGTTGTCCCTATCAATACACGTTTCAAAGAACCATCGGAAGATTTGATTTCTATGAACTTGCAAGCCACCAAGTAGCAGCAGATACATAAGGTCGCGAAAGCAACACCAATCCACGCACCACGTGTGAGCGTCAACAGCAAATTTGTGGTCATCAGGATAACAGCAGTGCCAAGCACAGTAATTACCCATATCCCATGTTTCTCTTTACGTAGAGTTTGCCAACCTGCAACAAAATACCCTATTACGAAAGGAAGCGCAAGTGCAAGGTATGCGCCAAGGTAGTTTGGTGCCTTGAATGTACCAGCGAGACGTTGTTCTATCATATACACCGAGAGATCCGATTCTTGCTTACGGACTAAGTAACGCCTATTTCTCGCTAAGTCATCAATTCGCCATTGATTAGTTCTTTTTGTCTCTAAGATTGATGCACTCTCGGTAAGTGGGATATTGATTTGGCGCAATTCGGAACGTAATTCATCTGAAAAGCTCTCCCTTGCCGCAAGTTCTCCTTGATATTTCAACCCGACTCGCCCCATTAAGCTGAGTGCTAATCCAGTATCGTTTAGGTAAAACCATAGACCGAGGAATGAGGAAATACCTGCTGCAACAATAAACGCTATGAGAACATGTCTCCACCGTATACCCAATCGGTTATGGATAACAGCATAAAAAAGTAGGATTGCCCGAAGCAACTTCCAAAAATAACCGAGACTACTTGTAGCAGGATTGGGTGCTAATACTGATGCAACCAATGCTAAAGATAAAAACAATGCAATCGGAATATCAAGCGATGTCCGCTTCCAATTGAGTTTGCGCTGATAGATAATGCGTCCCACCCAACCTATTAGGACAAGCGACATTCCTACATTTAGGAACAGTGATGTATGGTCAAAAGGTAATGATAAAACAAATATTATAAAACCGATGTAAATTGCTTTATCATATAGGTTGAATTTCATCGGATTATTTTCCTTTATAAAGTTACCAAACGGCAACTAAATTCTACATCACGGTCCCTTTTTGTGTATTCGGTCTGGGTATAGCGATTGTGACAAGTTCACATAATCAATTCGTCCACAAACCAAAATCTTCAGTGATATATAGCTTTCGATAATTCTACCACATTTTATCACAAGCATGAATGTTAACTATGAGAATCGTAGATCGGAGCGAGCGAAGGGAACTCCGACATAAGATTTCATTGGAATTCAGTTGTCGGACTGTTGTCGTTGTATACCAGTTTTCGTTGTCAGTATGATATGGAGGGTCAATTTAGATGCATTTGATTATGCTAGGTATAGCGTGAGGAGTGCTTTTAAAGCATGAAGGTTTTCATCAAGTGACAGTGGTTTTTCGCTGTATAGGATTTTTCTGCGTTTATTTCCGGTTTGCGGAAGGAGTCGGAGAGAATGTGGACGTATATGAATTGTTTGCCTTTGAAATCAGGTGTTGGCATGAGTGTTCTTTTGGGTTTATATTCCCTTAAAGTATTTTGTTCATGTCAACAGGGAAACCTACAGACTGCATTTCTCTTCCTAATTTTAGCATCCAACCACCAGCATTATCCAAAGGTATATAAATTATTCCGTGAATGTCTGAAGGTAACTCAACACCTTTTTCATGTAGCACACGAACACGCTCACGACCTAAGCCATGTAAAAAATAACCAAGTTCCAAAATCACGTTTTGACGTGCCCTTGGTTGTAGATTGTGATTTTGATCTTTTGATGCTCCTACATCATCAGTTGTCAACAAGACAATTGCAAAACCTGCTTCGTCTGCATGTTCTTCAAACTTATCAATGATTGTCTGTCCCTTGCTTGGTTGTTCGTCAAGGATTGTTGCTATCAAACCTAAATCACCAATGAACCTTGCAATCTTGTGTTTAGCTCCCTCATCATGTCCGTGGACGATGAAAATCTTTTCTCCAAAAGTGCGTTGAGGTTGATCTAGATCATCATACAACCCAAGTCGATTCTGGATTCCCTCCAAACTATTAACGCTGTTTGTCATATTCTCTCTATATTCGTCAATTTTATAACTAAGATAGTCAGTGTAGTGTCCTATATAGCCATCAGAAAGAAGAAAGTCCATTTCATCACGATCACGTTCGTGATAAATGAAATTATCATACTCTTCTGCTATAGTATTATTATTGAATAATTTCATTAAGAGATCTGTATTGTATTTTGACCAATTAGCGGATTCCGCGCCTGCTTTGTCTAATCCTTCTTCTGCATTAATTGTTTGTTTACTTAGTTTTTTACCTTTTTCAATTTGTGAATCTATTTGTTCATACGCCTCAATACCTTCGCCAAAATTTGTTGAATAAATAGGGCAGATGTCCTAAAGTTATATAAAACCAAACAATAACTTTGAAAGGACGATCGCCCATGCAAGAAATTATAGCACTGTTTTCGGTTCTTATTCCATATTTATCTACAACGATTATACGACAGTTATCGCACATTGTATTCGCACAACTTGCGATGACGGGACGCGTGACAATGTTGAATATCTCTCGTT
>JAJDWI010000021.1 GCA_022825665.1 Candidatus Poribacteria bacterium | reverse complement strand
TTAAGGATCACAACTCGCAGAAAAGGATGTTTTATACATATCTGAACAGCCCCAGCGGGGCGGAATGTGTATAGAACATGAAACTCCCAGACACAAAGCCCCAGCGGGGCGACAGGTGGAAAAACTAAAACTGGTTAGGATGCACAGTATTTGATTAAACAAATTTCAGATAACTATTAAAATTGTCCAAACTATAGTAATTCTATATAAACATATTCTAAGTACAGATTTACACAGGAGGTAATAGGTGAATAGATTCCCCGTTAATTCAAGAACTAAGTCCAAACGCAGTCTCGTTGTATTGTTACTTGCTGTGAGTATACTCTTATTCTCACAACTCGCGTCTAATGCATACATTTCTATCCGATACACACTACCACAAATTGTTGATGCAAGCACTAACATCGTCTCAGGTACCGTAATTGATGTTAACACTGACCGAAAAACCGCAAATTTCAAGGTTGAACATAATCTTAAAGGACGTAGTGAGTTTGATGTAATCAAAATTCGCTTTGATATCTATAAAGGTGAAACAGACTATAGGAAAGAACTATCTCAGTTTCTAAAGGAAGATGAAGATATCATTGTGTGTTACCTTCAGGAAGGAAGACGGATTGATGCCCTTGCCCACACAAGAGGAAAATGGTTTCAACTCCAACTGACAAAAGATGCAGAACGGGGATGGGGAAGATGGAGATTCACACACTTTGAGAAATACCTCAATAGAGATGTTGTCTCAAAAAGAGACTCAACCCCCAAATTAAAGGAAGAACTCAGTTCAATCATCAATGGTGACACAATAAAACTATTACATCTAAACAATAAGTCATATCAAGATGAAAATTTATTTATTTCTGGTATATATAATGCTGCGAACCGTTGGATTGTTTGGGGTCAGACGACAGACAGAAACTTACGCGGACTCAGTAATAACAACATCTTATGGCTCGGTTTTAGAGCAATTGATGACGGTAGATACAAACTAAATGAAAACCAAGAGAAACGGATAAAAGATTTTGTTAAAGCTGGTGGAGTTGTGATTGTTTCTGGACAAGATAACGATGATAACCGTCTCAGCAAAAGTAGTTGGATGCCTGTATCCCTAAAAGGCGTTGAAAGTAACCGACGAAGTGATTTTAAACCAACTTCAAAAGCAGGAGACCTCTTTAAAACACCAAACCGCATAGAGTCCGGACAACTTTCTCTTGATGATTCTTGGAAAGATTGGAATGATAAATTTGAAGTACTTGCAACAACAAACAGTGGAAAAGAAATAATGGTTGCAAAACTTAGGCATGGAAAAGGGATGTATCTCATTACTAATCTTCGCAACGATGGAAAAGAAAATATATCCAAAAACAGTAAGATGATAGAGAATCTTGTACATTACGCTGTCAAATTCTTGGTAAAGGCAAAATAGATTAGGACAACCTTTATGAGAAAAACAACTTGGATTGTTTCATTAAGTCTCATTTCAGTTTGTGTCTGTTTTACGACGACCGCACATGCAGTAATACCTCAACTAATCGGTCCTCTCACTGCACTACTTGCGATTATTCCGCAGATTCTTGCATTTGTTGGTGTTGCAATATTAACATCTCTTGTATTCGCACGAGATACAACAAAAAGTATCTTCTATAAAATACGGAACTTTCTAACTATGCGTAGGATAATTGTTTCTCTGGTTAGTTTGGTAGTCCTAATTGGATTAGCGATATTAACCTTCCAATTAGTAAGTAATAGTATCAAGAATACCGCACAAATAACAGTTGTTAAAAAAACTGAGACCAATGAGAACAATATCATTACAGGTAAACCGTGGACGACATTCAGAAGTAACGCAAATCGCACTGGTCACGTTGATGACATGCCAGGACCTTTCATCGGAACTCCCGATTGGATCTTCAAAACGGACGGTATGCAAACAGTACAGTTCTTGTCATCTCCAGCAATCGTAGGGAACCGTTTATATATCGGGGCAACGCGAGGTTCAGTTTTTTCTGTCCGTGGCGCAACGTACTGTATAGATACCGATACACAGAAGGTAGTCTGGCGAAACGATTCAGACATACCGATAGTCTCATCTCCGGCAGTAGTCGCTGGTAGAGTTTATATCGGTGAAGGTTTTCATGAAGATAGTGGATGCCGTCTCCGATGTCTTGATGCTAAAACTGGTGATCCTATCTGGAGTTTTACAACTGCCAGCCATGTTGAATCAACACCATTCATTACACAAGGAAGACTCTATTTTTCTGCTGGTGCAGATGGTATATACTGCATTGATGCACTTGCAGGTGAAGAAATCTGGCATTTCCCTGCAGTACACGCAGATATTTCTCCATTAGTAATGGATGGCAAAGTATTTTTCGGTACCGGTTATGGACAGTACAAAATGTACGCTGTCGATGCGCAAACCGGAGCTGAAATCTGGTCGACACCGGCACCATATTCTGTATGGGGGAACCCAAGCGGTTATGAGAACTTAGTCTTTTTCGGTCTCGGTAAAGGCAACTTTTCAGAAAGTGCATCTATACCAGAAGGAAAGGTTGTTGCTCTAAATGCTGAAACAGGGGATATCGTGTGGGAATACGAGGCAGAGGATGCAGTCCTTACTGCTATTGCTGTGCATAATGGATACGTGACATTTGGTTCACGGGACGGTTATGTCTACACACTCACCGCAACAAGTGGTGAACTCAATTGGAAGACTTATTTGCAGGGTGCGGTAGTCTCATCACCTGCGGTTACACAAGATGCAGTTTATGCCGCTACAGGAAATGGTTCTATCTTTAGTCTTTCTGTAAATGATGGCAGTATCAAATGGGAATATGATGCACAAGAAGTTGCCATCGGGTTGAATTTCATGTCTTCACCAGCAATTGCAAATGAGAAACTGTATATAGGGTCAAATAATAGATATATCTTTTGTATCGGTGGTACAGACCCTATCAAGACTGTTGGTGATCGTTAATTCTTAGTATTTAATACAATAAATTCGAATATACATATCGTAACCAAGTTTTAGAATACGATGTATAATCTTCCAACAAGGAGAGAAAAAATGAGAAAGGTTTTAATTTCAATCACACTACTGCTTTTAGTTATATGCTTAACAGCAGATGCTCAATGGCGTAGTAAAACTCATGACGAATACCATGCACTACAACGTCCCGCCGCCATAAATATAGACGGTGATCTTACAGACCAAGAAGGTTGGGAAGGTGTTTTTGAAACAGTAACAGGTACCGATGGTGAACCTTACTGTGGTCTTGAATTTGATGGAAATGTAAAATTTGAACCACACGGTGGTGGAACATGGAATGGTGCAAAAGACCATGAAACCTGTTTTGCTATTGTATGGGATGAGGATGCCGTATATATCGCAGTTAGTGTCACAGATGACGAGCATAATAATGCTGCAAATTCTGGTTGGAATGGAGACAGCATCCAATTTTCTTTTGTTCCAAATGGAATGAGAGAAGAAGGTCAACAAAATATACTTATTAATGTTGCATTGGGTAATAACGGAAATGTCGTTATTCACAATGAAACATTACACGGTAATCCAGGTCTGAATGCTGATCAAGTACAAATCGTTCGTAACGAAGAGGAAACTCAGACTTACTACGAAATTCAGATCAAACCAGATAACTTAGGTCAAAATCAATTTGAGGAAGATTACGAATTCGGTCTGGGTATCTGTGTTAATGATGGAGACAATGGTGGTCAAGCAGGACAGAAAGGGTGGAGCGGATGGTATCCACACGCTGTTGTACACGGAAAAAACCCATCAAAAACAGGTCTTGTCATTCTTACTGATGAACAACTTGCCGTTGAAGCAAAGAATAAGTTAACGACAACATGGGGTAGAATAAGGTCTACAAAATAACATCATATCCAATTTATGGTAATCTGATTGTTATCATTGTAGTAAATCTACTGTGAAAATTCTTATGTTGGTCAAATGTATTGACCAACATACTATTAAATTTACAACGCTGTTGTGAATTAAAATAACCACTATTTGGTGGATTACAATTTCTAAAGCGAGGAAATTTAGATGAAAAAATACGTTTTTGTTTTCACTGCTATATTCGTAGCGATAACGTTATTGAGTGTTAATGTTGCCGACGCACAGTGGCGTAGTCCAACACATGATGTATACAACGCACCTACCGGTATTGATGTTGAGATTGATGGCAATCTTGACGAATGGGCTGGTGTGAAAGATTTTGTAACTGGTACAGATGGTGAACCATTCTGCGGTGTTGAATTTGAAGGCAGAGAAGGTGAAGTTAAAGTTTGGGAAGACCATGGTGGAGGAACCTGGAGCGGTCCCGAAGACCACACAACATGTTTCATGGTCGTTTGGGATGCAGATGCAGTTTATCTTGCGATCAGTGTCACCGATGACGAACATCAAAATTCTGGCGCAGCATGGAACGGTGATAGCGTACAAATAAACGTTGTACCAAGTGGTATTAGAGAAGCAGGTCAACCTTACTTTCTATATAATGTCGCATTAAATGAGAATGGCGATTTACTCTTACATAATGAAAGACTGAATGGTCAACCCGGTCTCGTCAGTGGGGACGATATTGCTATAGTTAGAGATGAAGATTCAAAAACAACCAATTATGAATATAGATTCACCCCAGCTAATTTCGGTCTTGATATTTCATTGACTGAAGGTATTGAAATTGGTTTAGGTATCTGTGTTAATGATGGTGACAAAGGCGCAGGACAAGGAGGACAGAAGGGCTGGAGCGGTTGGAATCCACATACTGTTGTACACGGAAAAAATCCAGAAAAAACAGGTCTTGTTGTTCTCACAAATGCTATCACTGCAGTTGAACCTAATAATAAACTGACAACGACATGGGGTACAATCAGGTCAATTAGGTAGACATTGCATTTTTCAATTGGATATATAACATAAAAAGCCGCCAAATGTGGCGGCTTTTTACGGTATGTAGTTTCATCTAATGATCATGATGGTCAGATTTGTTGTAATGCAATCGCAGTAGATCAACTCCAAAGTCGTCCTCAATGTGTCGCCATACACTATGAATATGATTTGCATTATTCTGTGTGTTATCATATTCAACAAAGAACTGCGGACCGTGTATGCGATAGTAGTGAGGCATCCGACGTTCCTCTCCACCTGCCCAAGCAAAATGAATGTCATTAATACTGCTTTCACGAAGTTTTCGACGTTCTACTTCGGCAACTTCATCAGGTAGCCTATCTATATATTCATGAACAACTTGTATCAGAAGTTCACGTTGATGTGTCTGCATAGTTTCAACTGCTATTCCTTCAACAGTGTCAAACTCAACTTTCGGTGCATTACGGGTTAGAATATCTGATGGAGCTTCCGTATTTATAATCGCTTGTGTTTTTTGATATGGTGTAAAACTTAATAGGAGTTGTCGTGCTAAATCTTCTTCTGCGAATAGAACGCGTAATCCCTTCTTCTCACCTTCAGGTACTTCTGCTGGATTAGATCCAAAAAAGAAAGGATTTGGAGAAATAAGTTCGCGATTGACAACAGTAAAGTTTAGTGAAATATGGTGACCTTCAGCGCGCCACCCCCACGCTCCGTTGTCGCTTGGATCCCCAAACACAGTAAAAAAGTAATATTCTGGATTACGTTCAAGTCTACCATCACCGTTGGTTTTTTCAATTTCACCAAGAATTGTTTCTAAGTTAATTATCGCACGGGCTTTCTTATATCCATTTGCACTCAACCCACTTTCCATAAGGGCAAAAGCAGCATCCTGTTGTTTTTCATTCAATTCTTGCAAAGAAACACCTTGACGATCCCACATTTCTATTGGGATATAGTGCCATCTAAATCGTTCATTACCATCAAAGGGTTGACACACCTTTTCACGTAATTCTGGAGACAATACTTCTAAAAAATTGATTGTTGCATGAACCATACGTTCCGCTGTTTCTGAAGCAGGGATTACTAAAGGTGTCGTTTGAAAATTTGAGTGTGCATGTTCCACAGAATTCACCTCCATTAAGATTAACTAATTTTATTTTACTCTAATTAACATCTTAATTCCACAAAATTAAACACTGTCTATATCATAAATCGTTTACCTGATCTATTGCATGAAATCATATCTTCATCGTAGGGGCGAGGTCTCCTCGCCCGTCTCATAAATCGTTTACCTGATCTATTGCATGAAATCATATCTTCATCGTAGGGGCGAGGTCTCCTCGCCCGTCTTCAACCCACACCCTCTGTAGAAGCGACCCGGTGAATGCAAATGGCATTCATACCGTTGATTTGCTGGTCACGACTTTACGACATATTTCTACGAATTAACGAAAACTGAATGCCTCTGCTTGATTATCAATGTAAATTCAAAATACATCAGGTATAATGTTAAGTGTTATGGTATAATGATAGCAAGGTAACCACAAATATTCACACAAAATTGCACTTTCTGTAAACTTAATAAAACACACATTCGTTAAAAGGGTTAGATGTTCAAATACTGAACGAAAGTCTGGCAAATATTATGGACAAATTGATTGACGATGAAATGCTTGTAGCTCAGTTCAAATCAGGTAGCCAGAAGGCTTTTGATGAATTAATGAAACGTTATGAACGAAAAATCTTTGGGTACCTATTACGATCAGTCAGAAATTATGAAGACGCTGAAGAATTAACCCTTGAAGTTTTTTTTAAAGCATATCGCGCTCTGAATACTTGGAAACCAAAGGCTAAATTTTCGACATGGCTTTACACAATCGCTTCCAATCTTTCTATTGATTATCACCGTTCTAAATCAAGACAGCCAGTCTATATGTACGAGGATGAAGAGGCGATTGAAAAAAGACTTGTGGCAAATGACATCTCAAGTAACCCCGAAAAGAATCTTGAAGATAAGGAACGTGGACGGCTTATCCGAGAAGCAGTTGATGAACTTTCATCAAAACAAAAGGCTGTTTTTATGTTGTCCCGATATGAAGGACTACAGATTAAAGAGGTAGCAAAAACTCTTGGGATGGCTGAAGGAACTGTGAAAATTCATCTTCACCGTGCAATTAAAAAATTACAAACTTTGCTACGACCTTTATGGGAAAATAATGAATTATAGGAGGTAATTTCATGGCTAAATGCTATAGATCTGAAGCACATGTAATTGATTATGTATACGGTGAGTTAGACCCTAATATGCTACCAGATTTTGAAAGTCATCTCACCACATGTAATAAATGCACAAGAAAGGTGTTTGAATATAAACGTGTGCTTCACCTTGTAGATGAAGCTGAGGGTGAATTCATCCCTCAACCTATTGCACCACACAATCTCAAGACAAAGTTATACAAACGTCTTTCTGAAGGACCACCTGAAAAACCTTCGCTGTATTCGCTACTATTGAAAAATATCAATAATGTAACCAATAATGTATTATCTGTTTTAAAAGAACAGAAAATAGTAAGTTTCAGTACATTTGCAGTTGCGGTGATTGCAATCGCAATCTTCATTGGAAATCCTTTTAAACCTACTCCAACTTATGATGTAAACCAAGTTGTTACATCAGTTGATGAACGCATCGAGAAGTATAGACAACAGGATATCCAAAGAAGCCTTGAAGATGTGCTACGCAACAAACATCTACGATATTCAGATGGATGGGACACAGTAAGTCAACTCAATCGTGTCAAAGACCAAGCAAAAGGTACTGATTGGGCAAATATCGCAAACAAGCAGTTAAAACGTGTACAGCTAACCTCTGACCTATAAAAATCTATCAGTGTGGTTACTCAATCTAATCTATTATAAATATGCAGTTTACCAGTAGAATACTTAGATCAATATCATTAATGCTGTTGTTACTATTGTTATTTCATATAACAGCACACGCACAAATTGACGAAGTTACCTCCTTAATTAAGGATGGATACTATACACAGGCTATTTCCAAGTTAAAAGTGCTTTCTCAATCATCAAATGACTTAGAAGCACGAAGTAGATATTATTACCAACTTGGTGAAATCTATTATAACTACACACAGCAATATCCTGAAGCACTCAATGTGTTTAAAAGTATCCTTAAGATGAAATCTGATGGTCTTCCTATGCCTGAAATCTATCTGGCATACATAAAGATCGGTGATGTCTATTGCAGAATGGGTGAATATGAGAGTGCAATCCAGAATTTCTTGACACTTGTTGATATGGTTCCAGGAACACATTTCGTCAACAAAATAGGTTGGCGTAAAATACGAGAGATTCGCACTGCTTTACATAACTTAATGGTACAAAATCAAATTATCAATACATACAAAGGCAGTCCTCTTGAAGCAGTAGCACAATTCCAGATCGCTGAACTTTACCGTAATCATTCTCAACTGAATCAGCCTGAGAAAGCAATTGAAACATATCAAGAATTACTGTTAAATCATCCGTCTGATATGTTAGCCGCTGAGGCACAATGGAGGATTGCTCATATTAGACATACTGTGTTACATCAATTAGATTTTGCTATAGAATCTTATGAAAAAGTTGCAATCAATTATCCTACTTCAAATTATGCTGCAGAAGCACTATTCCATATAGCAAACCTTCATCGTGATGCAGGCGAGTACCATAAAGCACTATCAGTATACGAAACCATTAATGAATTACATCCTAACTTCTGGAATATGCACGCGGTGTACTATTGGTCAGGAGTCTGCTATGAAAAAACACAGAAATATAACGAAGCAATTAATGCCTATAAAATCCTGCTTACCCTTCACCTGCCGACACTTGACCCAGTATACCTTGGGCAGATTTCTATGTACGATAAAACTATCGACGAAGTAAAAGAACTGATCCAAGAGAAAATTAACAAATTGACAGTCCAATTACCTCTGTATGAATTTGAAAAATTTGAAATGGCTGTAGATGTCGGTAATTTTCAAGAAGCATTGTTGATCGCAAATAATATAATTGTTAGTGTTCCTAACACAGAAATCGCAAAACGTGTCGTTACACAATTACCATCAATTAAACATCTTGCTGCAATCCAAAGGTTAATGCTTCAAGTTCAAAATGAAGAGATAAATATTGCTGAGAAAATAAGAGCACAACTTCATATCGCAACGATATATGAACGCGAATTACTTGATTATTCAAATGCTGTTAATGCTTACAATCAAATAGTGATAGAATATCCCGAATCAAATTTTGCTGCAGAAGCATACTATCGTATAGGATTAATTTATGCAGATATTCTTGCTAAACCCAATAGTGCATTAAAGACCTTTAACAAAGTAATAGAAAAACACCCAAATAGTTTACAAGCCATGATGGCAACCTTTCAAGTTGGAGAAATATATAGAAAACTCCAGAGATATGATGAAGCATTAAAATCATATCAAACAACTATCAGTTATCCAGAACGCGAACTTTATCTGTCGGAAAGGTATAAAGACAGTTATGCTGACAGGGCACAATTTCGGATTGGTAGAGTACACTTTGATGACCAACGATTTTCTGCTGCACGTATCGCTTTTGAAGATTTTATTAAAACCAGAACAGATTCTCCACGATTAGCAGCTGCACACCTTTATTTAGCTGTTATTCGACAAAATAATGGTGATAAAAAAGTCTCATTAGAACACTATCAAACAGCTGAGAAATTGTTAACTGAAAATCCCATACAGATGCAGATGGTTATTGATGAAATGGAAAATCTCGGCTTTCAGAATGAAGATACAATATTCAGTATTATAAAAGAAAAACAAAAACAACTTAAGAATGATTAGTATCACCTAATGAAACAAAAGGCATTATCTTCCTATTAACTTGCTTATATTAACATACAGACTACTGTTGATCAACGTCAAATGTTACAAGTATTTGGCGTTGATTTTACGTAAAGTCTAAAAAAGTGTACTTAGTTTTAAAGACGCATCTTGTTTTTTAACACTCCCCGTCAAATCCCGATGCTTTAGCTTGTGGGATGTAGACGGCTTTTATATTTATCTATCAAAACAACTTGACATATTCTAATATATTTGCTATACTTTTTTTAGCAGTCGGCATTGGTTATAGTTGATGTTGTGGTAGACAACTGGGCAGTGAAACAACTATGTAAAAGCCTTGCGATTCAGTACTGCTAAAGGGACTTTGTCCCATCTATTGCACGTTCAGAGAAAGACGATTGAAATATCGCATCTCGTTCAAAAATCACGTGTCAAACATCTTAGGCACTACGGTGCATAGTTGGCATAGCAACTATTGTGGAGCAGAAA